>DAOWIP010000359.1 GCA_030640865.1 Sedimentisphaerales bacterium
CGGGAATTCCCATACGCGGTGCGTATAATCACGTCATTTTATTTGTTTTATCGATATTGACTCACCTCGGAAAAGCCGAAAATATGATTATACGGCTTGAATATTGAGGAACAAAAAATGCCTGATATATTATTCCTGAAGGACCAAATATTACAGCGCCGGCTCGTATCCACCCCGGACTCAGGTCTGCGCTGTGTTCCGATAACAATATTGATAATAATGTTATTAAGTGGCTGTCTCCAGACCAACCGTCCGGTTAGTCTGGCCGATCTGAAAAATCCTGATCCCGTGGTGAGAATCAAGGCCGTCAAGTGGGCCGGCGAGAACAAGAACACCCAGGCCATCCCGAAGTTGCTGGAACTGTCTAAGGATGAGGACCAGGCTGTGCGTTTTTATGCCATAATTGCCCTTCGCAATATTACGCAAACAGACCTTGATTTCGATTATCGGGCTGATGCCCGCCGCCGAGCCGAAGCCGTGAACTACTGGAAAAAAAGATTTGTAATTATCGAGCCTGAAAAGACGGACGGGAACCTCCAAAAGGATGGTTGGTGATATTGCATGGACCAACAACACCCATCAAAAAACCTGATCGAACTCAAGATCAACGCCGATCCGTTCTATTTATGCATCGTTCGTAAGGCGGTGCAGCGGATGGCGGAATTAGTCGGTATGAATGAGCAGGATAGCGACTCACTGATACTGGCTGTGGATGAAGCCCTGACTAACGTAATTCAGCATGGCTATGGCGGCGCCTGCGATCAACAGATTATTATCAAACTACGGCAAATTACCCCAGGCCAGAAAGAGCCGACCGGGCTGGAAGTAATCATCCGGGACTTCGGTCAACAGGTGGACCCGAAAACCATTAACGGCAGAGACCTGGATAACATTCGCCCCGGCGGACTGGGTACTCACATTATTCGCTCTGTTATGGACAAGGTCGAATATACTCCCCAGCCACAAGGCGGTATGCAGTTGCATATGATCAAATATGTCTGAAAACAGACGCCAGCGTCAAAATAAAAGGTAAGCGTGAACAGCTATCAGAAAAAAAGCGAACAGGTGAAAATTTAAAATGACGGATCAAAAAAACAATTCCAACAACATAGTAAAAAACATCATCCGCCGCGACGATGTCGTTATTCTACAGATTGTCGGCGAAATCGATATGCACAGCAGCACCGAACTGCGCGGCGAATTGCTGGAGATTTCGCAGAATCCGCCCGCTCAAACGATTATAAATATGAGCGAAGTGGATTTTATGGATTCCAGCGGCGTGGCTGTTCTGATAGAGGCGTTGCAACTGCATCGGCGTAACAGTAGCCAACTGAAACTGGTGGGAATAAATCAACGAGTGCGGAGCATCTTCGAGATTTCACGCCTCGATACCATATTTGAAATTTATGACAGTGAAGACGAGGCCATCTCCGCATGAACCAATCAACCCCTTCAACAGAACAACCCGATAATCTCCGCGGTCTGGTCCATAGCCTTGTCCATGGCCTGGCCCTGCTTGGAGGGGCAACAATATCAATCGGCGGAAAGGCCCTTGGCATGATCGGCAGCATGTCGTTATTGCTGGCCGAGGCAACAGGCGTCGTCCTTCGCGGCGTGTTCGTTCCTCAACAGCGCCTTGGCCAAGCCCACTTAATGGCCCAGATGGTACGGGTGGGCGTTCGGGCAATCCCTATTATAGTGTTGATACAGTCGGTGATTGGTATGATCCTGCCCCTGCAAATGTTTCCCGAACTGGATAAGTTCGGCCAGGCCGAGCAGATCGCCACCATTAACGCTATTGCAGCGTTCCGCGAATTAGGCCCATTGATGACCGCAATCATTCTCAGCGGATTTGCCGGCGCCAGTATCGCCGCGGAACTGGGCACTATGGTTACCTCGGAGGAAATTGAGGCCCTCCATTCAATGGCCCTGAACCCGGTTCGGTTCCTGGTCGTGCCGCGACTGTTGGCCACAATCATTATGACAGTCTTGCTGACTGTGATCGCCGATATAGTTATGGTCGCCGGCGGCTGGCTGACCGCTATAAAACTGGGCATCGATTCGGATATCTTTTTTCTGCTGACACGCGATGCGATAAGTATGACCGGCTTCCTGACAGGACTGACCAAAGCCGCTGTTTTCGGCCTGCTTGTAGGACTGATTGCCTGTTTTCTCGGTCTGTCAGTCAAGCCCTGGCAGGGTAGCGACGGTGTCGGCCACGCCACCACCAACACCGTGGTCTATAGCATAGTGGCCATCGTCGTCGCCGATGCCGTCTTTACCGTGATTTTTTATTCCTATGGTATGTTCACATAGTTAATCTGATGACAGAAAAAACCGAACAAAAACCACCGATAATCGAAGTTCGCGCTCTGACCAAGAGCTTCGGTAGCCAGCAGGTACTCACCGGCATTAACCTTGATGTCTATGAAGGTGAGATCATGGTCGTAATGGGCGGAAGCGGCTGCGGTAAAAGCACTCTGCTACGCCATCTTATCGGCTCGATTGTCCCCGACAAAGGCAGTATCAAGCTGTTCAACCGAGAAATCAGCACTATGTCCGAACCGGAACTCAATGATGTCCGTAAGCGATTCGGGATTTTATTTCAGTCGGGCGCCTTGATTAACTCGATGACTGTCGGCGATAACGTGGCCCTGCCGATACGTGAGCACACCGCCCTGGACGAACGTACTATCGAAATTATGGTCAAGATCAAACTCGAACTGGTGAACCTGCGGGAACACGCCGACAAGATGCCCGCCCAACTCAGCGGCGGAATGAAAAAGCGTGCCGGCCTGGCTCGCGCTATCGCTCTGGACCCACAGATTTTGTTCTACGATGAGCCAAGTGCCGGACTCGACCCGGTTACCAGCGCGGAGATTGACCAACTGATTATCGACCTGACACGCAAACTCAACGTTACAAGCGTTGTCGTTACCCACGAAATGGACTCAGCCTTCACTATCGCTGACCGTATGTGTATGCTGGATAAAGGGATAATATTAAAGGTGGATACCCGCCGGGAATTCGAACTTTTACGCGAATCGTCCGTTGAAAAATTGTCTAATCAGCGAGATCAATTGATCCGCCAGTTTCTCCGCGGCGATGCGGAAGGGCCACTTACCCGATGCAAGGAAAAAAGCAATTACGAAGAAGACCTTCTTGAAAGAGTGTAGAGTCGAAGGTAGAGGGTGAAGAAGATTTTGGATGGAATAATCTATGGCACAAAAAAAACATAATGAAGTGCTTGTAGGCATTACGGTACTGTTAGTACTGATTCTGACCTTCTATGTTGTGGTGGTTTTGGCTGAATGGCCCGGCGCCTATGAACCACAACAGGAAATAACCGTACAGTTACCCTACAAGGTGGGCCTTCGCGGCCTGCAAACAGGCTCGCCCATATATCTCGGTGGTGCCAAGGTCGGACAGATTAACGAGACCAGTATTGCGTATATTAATTCTGAAAAGGATGTGTTCGTATCCTTTACCTTGAAAATCCCCCGTCAGTATCCCTTGTGTTGCGACTGCGTTCTGGTCCCCGAAAGCAATGTACTCGGCGGTCAGACTATGCTTGTGATCGAGGACCTTGGCCACAATGGCGAACCTATTCAGGACGGTGCTACTGTCAAACTTAAACTGGGCGACAGTATGACCGAAGCAATTAAACGTGAGTTTGACCCCGACAATCCCGACAGTCTCATAGCCCAACTTAAATTTGAGGTTAATCGTAAGAATGACTCTTCTATCATAGCTTCACTGGCCCACACCGCATCTAATCTCAGGCAGATCACCGCCAAGATCGAACGGCAGTTCACGTTAGACGAACAAAAGCTTACAATGATGGCCAAGGTTCATTCGATTCTCAATAATCTTGGCAATATTACCGACCGAGTCAACGCCCAACTGGATACGGACAACAAGGCTGCGGTTATTGCCAGGCTCCAATCCACCCTCGATAAACTCGATGATAATCTGACCCGGATCAGGGAGACCATTCAGGCCAACAAAGAAAATGTAACCCAGATAGTTACTTCGCTCAAAAACACCGCGCAGACACTGGAAAAAGACATACCAGAAATTACAAGCCAGATCAGGCAGACCCTCGCCAAGGTTGACACCTCCGTCGATACCGCCCAGGTAGCCATACAAAACATCAGGCAATTTTCCGATCAGGCCCGCGATATCGTCATGGTCAACCGTGATAACATCAACCAACTCATCAATAATATCACCGAGGTCAGCTCAAATCTCAAACTTACCAGCCGTGAAGTCCGCCGCGCGCCCTGGAAACTGCTCTACAAACCCAAGAAGGGAGAATTGGAGATTCAGGGCCTGATCGATTCCGCCGGCGCATTTGCCACCGGCGCCGAACGCCTCGACAATGCCACTTTGCGCCTGCGTAGTATCCTGACTACTACCGGCGAAAAAATACCACTCGATAAACAAAAAATCGATTCTATTCTTGCCGAACTCGAAACCAGCTTCGGACAATTCCAAAAGGCCGAACAAAATTTCTGGGATGCACTGCCCGGATAATAACAACTGCAAATATTCTTCACGACTCACCACTCACAATTCTTACGCCCATATACCCAATATATTTCACTTGCCAAATACCATTGTTTTGGTTAGAAGGGGTGATACTTAATTCGTGTATTTTTCGAGACAATTTATAGCGAAAGGAAATGGTTATGAAATTAAACCGAAAACTCAAAATGGGTATGATTGGCGGCGGCCCGGGCGCCTTTATCGGTGAAGTGCACCGAAAGGCGATCAGTTTAGACTATGGCATTGAGTTAGTTGCCGGCGCGTTTGACATCAACCCGCGAAAGTCAAAGCAGATGGGACGTGAACTAATCCTATCTCCTAAAAGGACTTATAGCAATTATGAGGAGATGATCGAGAAAGAACTCAAATTGCCGGTAG
>DAOWIP010000113.1 GCA_030640865.1 Sedimentisphaerales bacterium
AGTGCCACAGAAAATATACCGCCGATGACCTTTCGGGGCACAGGTAAGGGTGAAATGGTGCGGTAAGAGCGCACCGCGGCGACGGTGACGGAGCCGGCATGGTAAACCCCACCCCCTGCAAGACCAAACAGAGTCGATGTGTCGGCCCGGCACGTTTGAGATTCGGGTAGGTCGCATTCGTGTTTAGCGAAGAGCCGGCGGGCAACCGTCGGTCCAGATAAATGACCGCCTTAAAAACAGAACTCGGCTTACGCGTCCACTTCGTTTTTTTAGTATATGGGTATATGAGTAGAAGAGTATATGGGTGGCATGCTTTACGCGTAGCTTATGCAAAGCATAAGCAGAGCTTAAGCATGTTTGACACCGACATGCCTAAACCCGCCGGGTGGCACCTTTCTGTATTTCAGAGAGGTGTTCCTTTTTATTTAGACAAATCCTGCGGGTGGGGGGTCAATTAGTATGAAAGGCCGATGATCGAGGCCGATTTTCAGGAAGCCGTATTGAATCACAGAATGGAAGATAAACGCATTAAGCTGGGGGCGATCTATGATCAATATGCCGATCGATTATATCACCATGCCTTGATGATCCTGTTTGATCCGAGTGCGGCGGAAGACGCGGTCCAACAGGTGTTTGTCAAGTTGCTGAACCGGAAGGAAAAGGCAGGGTCTATTGAATCGTACGAAACATATCTGCGTCGGGCCGTGCGGAATGAGTGTTTCCGGATAATTAAGAAACAGCAGGTTGATCGAGCAATGGCACTGTCGCATGTGGGAGATATAATCGAGCCGGTCGATAAGGATTTTACAGGCGAGCAGGAAAAAAAAGCAGTTACACAGGCGCTGCTGGAAATACCATCAGAGCAGCGCGAGGTTATCCAGATGAAGGTTTATGAAAAAATGACATTTCAGCAGATTGCCGAGATACTGGATATCTCAGCGAATACCGTAGCGAGCCGTTACCGATATGCTATGGACAAATTACGAAAATTATTATTGTGAATCGAAAAGTTGAAAAGCGGGTATGAAGCGATGAATAATGAAGATTTAAGAATTGAAACAATGTTGCGTCATTACCGGCCGAAAGGAGCGCCGGCAGAGTTGAGGGAACGAATTTTCACGGCTCCAGTTGCAGGACCATCGCGGTTTAAGGTCGCGTGGTGGCTGGCGGTGGCGGCGATGCTGATGGCAAGCATTGGGTTGCAATTCGCAAATTCACAACTGAACGAGCAAATTTGCACACTGTTGCAGCCGGGTCGAACCATCTGGACGGCGGAAGTGGAAGAATTGGCCCAGATGATGAACGGTAACGGCTGGGGTAGGCGGTATCTGGCACTGCACTTGGCAGCAGGAAGCATCAGGGGAACAACGGCCCAAATGAACACAAATCAAATTTCCATGTCAGGAGAAATATAATGGAGCCGGAAAAAAAGAAAAAAAGACCATTATGGCGGCGGATATTACGAGGTATGGGTATCACGGCGGCAGTTCTGATTGCCGTGGTCGTGTTGGTGTGGTCGATATGGAACTATACGGCGACAAAATCACTTCGTAACGAGTTGGCCAGGATTCGGGCGGCGGGTGAGCCGCTGACATTCAAAGAACTGAAAGAAGGCCTGCCCGAAATTGATGAGAAAGAAAACGCCGGCCGATATTACGCGGCGGCATTGGAATTACAAATCTGTAGCTCTATTTCCTCGGCTTATGATGACTTACGCGAGAAATACCTTATCGCATCTGAAAGTCAAAAAGACAAAGCTATTCTGGATAAGGTGGGCGAGGCGTTGGAAGCAAATAGAGAGGTATTGGAGTTGTTGGATCGGGCCGCAAACATGCCGCAACATGATTGGGACAGCAGGATCGAATATGGGATGGCGGCGTGTATGAGGCGATTAGGTCCTATTCGGATATTGGCCAAGATGCTCTCGATGCGATGTAAATATCTAATTATAAAAGGTGATCCCGATGGGGCTGTCAATTCGATTATAAGCGCATTGAAAATGGCAGGCTCACAAAAGCGGCAACCGATTCTGGTCGTTTATCTGGTCCGAAAATCCTGTGTGGCGCTCGCCTGTTCGGATGTTCGATATGTTTTAGAGAACAGCCGGCCGTCCGAGGCCGTATTAACGAAATTGCAACAAATCCTGTTGGAACACGATTTGCCACAGGCATTGGTACGGGTAATGATGGCAGAACGGGTATATGCGAACTCGCTGATGATCAACGTCATGCCCGATGATATTAAACAGCAGTTACGGGCAGATGGTAGTATGGCAAATCTACAGGGTAGATGGCCGGTGAATATTGGCAGGTCTCCTTTTACAAAGCAAATGGCAGTGGGATACTTACATAATATCGCGGAATTTATCGAAGTGGTGCGGAAGCCCTGGCCGGGAATATATCACGCCTCCAAAAAATATGCTTCGCGGGATAAAAGCCTTTTTGGCAGACTGTCTGCGCCGGCGTTGGCGAGAACCGTAGTTATCCACGGTAGATATCTGGCCCTGGTGCGGTGGGCACGGGCGGCTATCGCTGTTCATCGGTACCAGAGAGACAACGGCAAAGTGCCCGATACCTTACAGGATTTGGTCCCGAAGTATATCAATGCCGTGCCGCAGGACCCGTTCAGCGGCAGGGAAATGTTATACAAACACGATCAGGATGGTTATGTCATTTACAGCGTTGGCGATAATCTGAAGGACGACGGGGGCAAAACCGAACAGCGTGAGGATGTCGGTCATTGGATTTATGCCCATCCAGGGTGAAAATGCCCGCTAAAATAGTGTATAAGTCTTGATTGTTCGGGGATTTTCATATAGTGTGTGTGCTTGTGCCATTTTTGTGTATCGCTGCCGTCTCGGCGGCATTTTTGCCTTTGCAGGCGGGACGCCTGCG
>DAOWIP010000114.1 GCA_030640865.1 Sedimentisphaerales bacterium
TACAGCGATACCAAGCCCGATCATCGGCATAAAAGAGATATAGCTGATCTGGAAAGCCATAGCGGTAGCGCCGAGTGAAAGTTTGTCAATGCGACCCACAAAAGTGATGAACAGTGTAAAGGCGATCATGTCCAACAGGAACTGGATACCAGTGGGCAGGCCGTAGCGCATTAATCTGCGAAAGAGATCGAAGTCCGGTCGGCAACCGCTGATCGATGCGAATTTGACGCGGTTGTGGCGGCTCAGAAAAAGGATAAGGAATAAAGTAGCAGCGAAGGCGCTTGAAAAGACAGTGGCCCAGGCGGCACCGGCGACACCAAGGGTGGGAAATCCGAAATTACCGAAGATCAGGCAATAATCAAGGATGATGTTCAACGAGGTGGAGGCGAGACGGACATACATTACGGTAGTGGTTTTTCCTTGTCCGGTAAAAAAACCGGAGACGGCAGAGGCGGTCAGCATAGGAACGGCGCTGAGACAGATTATGCGAAAATAAATAATTTCATGCTGGCGGACGGCAGGATCGTGTCCGACCCAGTCGAAGATCGGCTGGGCCAACGGCAGAAATATCAGGAGTATTACCCCGGAGAAGAGTGAGAAATAAATGCCCTGCCAGACGGCGGGGCCAACACGGCGGGGGTGGCGGGCGCCGGTGTACTGAGCGACAAAGGTGTTGACATAAATAACCGTGCCGAAAAAGAAGCTGATGAAGGTGAAGGCGGTGGTTCCGGCCTGGAGGGCGGCGGACATGGCGGCGGCGGAGTGCCACATAAGAAAAACACGGTCCACAAACATCTGGACAGTGAACGCACTGGTGCTGACAATCAGGGGCAATGCCAGTCGTAATACCTCGGCGCAGCCGGCCGGGCCTTGCCAACGTTTTTTAAGGCGCGTAATCATAAGGGGTTATAATAACATAAAAAAAAGGGATTGCAAAGCGGAGGGGTTTCATATATGCCGGTTTAAAATAAGCCGGGAGTGTCGTTATGGTTCTTCGCGAAAGAGGTGCTGGGTTGAGGTATTTCAGGTTTGGGTAGTTTCAGATGACTATAAGCGACGACGGTGGCGGTACGGCCGGAGCGGGTACGGGCAACGAAACCGATCTGTAACAGATAGGGTTCGACGACGTCTTCGAGTGTGTCGCGTTCTTCGCCGAGACTGGCAGCCAGGGCCTCGATACCGGCGGGGCCGCCGTCATAAGTGGTTATCAGGCATCGCAGATAGGCACGGTCGAGATTGTCCAGTCCCAATTCGTCAATTTCTTCGATACGCAGGGCGGCATGGGTTGATTCAACCGTAACATTGCTGTCGTTATGAACCTGAGCGTAATCGCGAACACGTCGCAAAAGACGGTTGGCGATTCGCGGGGTACCGCGGCTGCATTGACCGATGATGGTTATAGCGTCTTCAGGGCAGTTAATCTTTAGGAGTCCGGCTGAACGGGCTATGCACTGCCGAAGGTCTTGCTGAGACCAGAATTCCAGATGATGCTGAATACCGAAACGAGCACGCAATGGAGCGGTGATAAGGCCGGCGCGGGTAGTAGCGCCAATCAAAGTAAAAGGCTGCAAAGGGATGTTGATGGTCTTGGCATGCATACCGCTGTCAACGGTAAAATCGACCTTGAAATCCTCCATAGCGGGGTAGATGAATTCCTCGACTATAGCGGGCAGGCGATGAATTTCATCGATAAAAAGCACATCGCCGCGTTGCAGATTGGTGAGAATGCCCATCAGGTCGCCTGGCCGAACAAGTGCCGGGCCGCTACTGGTCTTCAGATGCGCGTTCATCTCGTGGGCGATGACGTGGGCAATAGTGGTCTTGCCCAGGCCCGGAGGACCGTGCAGCAGGATATGTTCCATCGGCTCGCCACGCTGCTGAGCGGCGGTCAGAGCGATACAGAGCTTCTGTTTCAGCTTTTCCTGCCCGATACATTCGTCTAACGACTGCGGCCGCAGGGCCAGGTCGTAATGCTCCTCGTCGGAACTTTGCGATTCAGCGTCAATAATTCGTTCTCTTGCCATAGGCTTATATTATCCGCAGATTACACAAATTTAACAGATTATTTATTTTTTCTTACAAATCGTTTATATATAATAGGAAATGGCCGAAATTGAAATAAACAAACCACTATATCTATCGTTTGATCAGGGCACGCTTCTGCTAAAGGGTTTAACCATTGAGCAGTTGTCTATCCTTAATGATTCTCAGACCTGGCGTTGGGATTATCGAGTGGGGGCGTGGCGATGCGGCGCGATTCACTATGCGCGGATAAAAAAGTTCCTGATGGAAAAATTCAGTTCGTTGTTTGTGGATGAGGTGTCCAGGCCAAGAGCGGTTATTCTGCCGAAAGTGGATTTGCCTCAATTAAGACCGGAACAACTGGAAGCCCTTGCCGCCTGGGACGAAAACGGACGACGAGGACAAATAATAATGCCGACCGGAGCAGGGAAAACCGAGGTCGCACTGGCGGCGATGGCCCAGACAAAAATAGCGACGCTGATCGCGGCGCCAGTACGCGATCTGATGTATCAGTGGCACCGCAGAATCCTGCGGGCATTCGACTTTGACGCGGGGATAGTAGGCGATAATCTGTTTAATATGAAACCTATTACGGTAACCACCTATGACAGCGCATATATTCATATGGATAAAATGGGCGATAAATTCGGCCTGTTGATATTCGATGAAGAACACCATCTTCCCGGACGCTACCGACGGGAAGCGGCAATCCTCAGTGCGGCAGGTTACCGAATGGGATTGACCGCCACGCCGGAACGAGCGGACGGCTTGCACAAAGACCTCGATTGGCTGATTGGCCCGGTGAATTATTGTCTTCCATTTGAGCAGGCCAGAGATAGTTTCCTGGCGGATTTTGATATTGTGCGTATTCCGGTGGCGTTGAGCGAACAGGAACAAAAGACATACGATGAATGCGGCCGATTTATTCGGAGCTTTATAATCAACCGACGAGAAGAACAGCCGGGCTATGCCTGGAAAGATTTGTGCAACGAAACCGGCGAAGACCCACAAGCCCGGCAGGCACTGAAGGCGTATTATCTCAAGCAATCGATTGAAAACCGGGCCGCCGAAAAACTGCGGGTACTGGAAGATATATTTCGATTGCACTACGGCCAAAGAATTCTGGTATTCGCCGGTTCCAACGCCATGGCCATTGAAGTATCACAGCGGTTTCTGGTGCCGACGATACTGTCGCACACACGCAAAAAAGAACGAATAGCGGTGCTGGATGGTTTCGCCGGGGGGCACCTTCCGGTACTGGTCGCCAATCGGGTATTGGACGAGGGCATTGATGTGCCGGAGGTAAAAGTGGCTGTGGTTATCGGAGGCCAGAGTTCAACCAAACAGGCGAAACAGCGACTCGGACGAATTCTTCGCCGCTCGGGCAGTGCCCGCGCTGTTTTGTATGAAGTGGTATGTGAAAATACCAAAGAGATATACCGTTCCCGCAAAAGGCGCAAAAGTGATGCTTACGAGCGAACACTCCATCGTCGTCTATGAACATGGCCGAGCCTTTCCCGATCGTCTAAGGCAGAAAGAGCACAGCCATTATCTGAAATATGCCGAGCGTATGCTTCTGGTGTACCGGCACGGGATCGGCCGTACACGCCGCGAGTTGAACAGACAGGTTGAAACAATTTTAATTGGCGAGCCACACTGTCCATTACGGCGTATTCGGGCATTCAGTAAGCTACTGGATGACAAAAGCACATTCCAAAAAGATACCGAGGGCCGCTCGTCGCGGCTGCGAATGGAAATATTCTCAGAGGCGGCCGGGTTTCATCCTCTCGTCAGGCAGCGCGACCGCCTTTTCGAGAACGATGAAAATAAAATCAAAAAGCAAATCGCCGACAGGCTGACTACTCCCTGGGACGAGATCGAACAGAATCTTTATGCCGATGTTATGTCTTTTCAGCGACTGGAAGAATTCGAGGGTTATCCTGACGCCGTCGCACTGCTGTCACGATATAATATTGCCCAGCTTCAAGCCTGCCTGTATCGGGCGTTAAGTATAACCGTAACTGCCACCGGGGATTTCAAGACCATTCTGCGTTACGCCAAGCTGGCGCGGCTTCTGCATGAAATTGAACGGGTGGGAAAAAACCAGTATGTTATTTACCTTACCGGACCGTCATCTATTTTACACGAAACCCGCCGATACGGCATTAATTTCGCCAGATTTCTGCCTGCTCTTTTGGCTTGTAGTGGTTGGCGTATGACCGCAACCGTGCAAACACCTTGGTCGGGCCAGGCGAAACTGGTACTATCCGACAAAGACGGGTTTGTGAGCCATCTGCCGGGTCCTGAAGAGTTCGATTCAAAACTGGAAGAAAATTTCGCGCGAAAATTCGGAACTCACCGTGATGGGTGGCGGCTGGTCCGGGAAGGTGGAATTTTATATGAGCGACAGAAGGTTTTTGTCCCTGATTTTTTGTTCCGACATGATGACGGACTGGAAGTGCTGTTGGAAATCGTGGGGTTCTGGACGCCGGAATAGCTCACTTACAAACGCCATGTACTAAAGCAGTTTCGTCGGCACAAAATACTGATCGCGGTACCGGAGCGGTCCCTGCGGAAAGGCGCAAATATTCGCGACAATATACTGGTA
>DAOWIP010000199.1 GCA_030640865.1 Sedimentisphaerales bacterium
CTTTTATCAGGCCCGAAGGGCCGAAAGAGCGCATAGCCGGGGGCGTAAGCCCCCGGAAACTTTGCGATAACAATTACTAAAGCCCCGAAGGGGCGAAAGAATACAACTTGTAAAAAGCAAGAACGGTTACCCTGCATGCTCGTCAAGATTCCTCTGAACAGTAGCCACTTGTTCTTTCAACTGTTTCAGCCGATCGCGCTCGCGTTGTACTACTTCGGGCTTGGCACGAGTAACAAAGTTTTCATTATTCAATTTATTTTCAGTGCGAGCCATGGCGCCGGCAAGCTCTTCTTTTTGTTTGAGCAGGCGTTTTTGTTCTGCCTCGGCATCTATCACGCCACCCACATACACTTCCAGTTCTTCGCTGACCGCCGTTGCGGCCTGTGCAGGCTTGACACAATCCGGTCCTGCCGACAACGAACTAATATTCGCCATCCGACAAATCAAATGCTGTTGTGCCAGCAATATTTCGGACGGTCCGTTGGCAGCCCGGACTGCCGCTTCAAGCGTTTTTCGCGGCGGAACCTGATGTTGGGTACGAATATCGCGAATCAGCCTGATTATAGTCTGGACTAAAAGTAGCTGCCGTTCAGACTCACTGTCGATTAAATCCGGCATAGCTTTGGGCCAGCCGGCCAAGACCAGTTCATCCGAGCCGCCCAGTTCGGCAAATCCGTCAAGGTCTCTCTGTGGGCATAGCTCATTAAGCTGCTGATAAATCCCTTCCGTTATAAACGGCAGAAACGGATGGAACAACCTTAAACAGGCGTCCATCACAAAGGCCAATACCCGCTGGGCCGCACCCTTTTGCTCATCATCACGCATCCGCGGCTTGATCAACTCCAGGTACCAGTCGCACAGATCGTTCCAGAAGAACCTGTACAGAACGTTTATAGGTTCGCTGAACTTGAATTCGTCTAATTGCCCCGTAACGACTTCTATTGTCCGGGCCAACCGCGACAGTATCCAGCGGTCTTCCAGTCTCAACTGGTCCGCGTCAAACGGACCCGTTGGCGTATTCTGCAGATTGGAAAGAGCGAACCGGGACGCGTTCCATAGCTTGTTGCAGAAATTACGTCCGACATCGAATTTGGGCGATGTATTAACCACTCGCCCATCGGGCAGTTTTATCGGCTCGACCGGCATACGCACGTCCTGCGTCAACGTGGTCATACTCGTCAGTGCGAACCGCATCGCGTCAGCTCCGTGGCTGTCTATGACCACCAGCGGGTCGATCCCGTTGCCGAGGCTCTTACTCATCTTACGGCCTTCGCCGTCCTGGATCATCGCGTGAATGAATACTTCCGTGAATGGAATATCACCAACGCAATATTGGCCCATCATCACCATCCGCGAAACCCACAGCGTAATTATCTCTCGCGCCGTGCATAACACACTGCCGGGATAATACGTTTCCAGGTCCTGCGACGGCTCCGGCCAACCTAACGTACTGAACGGCCACAACGCTGAACTAAACCACGTATCCAACACATCATCATCGCGTTGGTAACCCGCATTTTCTATGTATTCAACAATCTCTTTATCCTGCCCCTCAGGATCACAAACGCAAATGAAATGTAATGGATCACTCCCATTATAATCATAGTCAACATTGCTATCCATCGGACGACCCTGAGTTTCAATTCGATTTTCTTTCCGCCATTCCTCAATTTTTTGGAATAATTTTGTGTATTCATCTGATGGTAATTCCAGGACAGTACATCCCCAAACCGGTATTCGATGTCCCCACCAGAGTTGACGGCTGATGGGCCAGTCGCGCAGGTTTTCGAGCCAGGCCTGATATGTTTTTGCGTAGCGTTCGGGGATAAATCGTAACCGCTCATCTAACAGCGGCTTTAATGCCAGCCCCGCCAGCGAATTCACCGGCACATCTGTGCCTTCGATCAGCCCTGAACCGAATTTTTCGGTTAGGTGTTCGACAGGCTTCTTGACAGCGATATACCACTGATCGGAAAGATACGGCTCGATGGGAACATGGCTGCGATAGCTGTAGCCGATCTCGTGTACGTATTCGCGAACGTCCTCGAGCAGCTTTTCCTGGCGGAACCATTCCACTATTGCCTCGCGGGCCTCGAACCGGTCCATCCCCAGGAACTGCTCGGCTTCTCTGCTGACAGTTTCCTTCTCGTTCCAGCCGAATTTATCGCTGATCGTCGCATCAGGTGCCATCACGTTGATTACCCGCAGATTATGTCGCTGCCCGATAGCCCAGTCGTTATCGTCATGGGCGGGTGTTACCTTGAGGAAACCGGTCGAGAACTTCGCCTTTTCGTCATCGCTTTCCGGATCGGGTAAAACCACATGCTCATCGGCGATAATTGGTATCTGTCTTCCAACCAGCGGCAGACGCACCATCTTACCGACCAGCTTTTGCGCCCTCGGATCGGAAGGGTTCATTGCAACGGCCGTATCGCCTAACATTGTTTCCGGCC
>DAOWIP010000044.1 GCA_030640865.1 Sedimentisphaerales bacterium
AATGCCAATAATGATTTTGATTTTGAATATTTCAAGGGCGAAGTTGAAAGGCTGAAACCAAAAATTCTTTATTATATGTATTCGGGTCTGTCCGACAAAGGCGATGCCAACGACGGCAAAGACCTGGCAGCTTTTATAGCCTGGTGCCAAAAACGCGGAATGGTAACTATTGTTGACAGCCATACCCTCACCGGCAATCCTGACGAACTTATAGATTCTGATACACCTGTGCCAAAATATAAACTTCTGGAACCATTATTACCTCAGCTTGATTTGTTCTTTACTTCTTATGATGAAGCGAGAATAATAGAAAACACTATCGGCGAAAAAGGCAAATCAAAAAGTATGACTGAAGATGAATATATATGTCATTTTCTTAAATTTCTTGCCGGAAAGTTCTGGAAAGATAATAACAGACCACGAATGTTCGGCGTTACCGTAAGGGACGGTGCATACCGGATACATATAACGGCTGAGGGTGATATGTCCGGACCGGCTAAAATAAAATCAAAATTTATGGGAGGTAAAGTTATTGATCTTGTCGGAGCGGGCGATTCGTTTCGAGCGGGATTTATCAGTTATGTCGCCAGGAATATCGACGAATTCAAGATGGGCGAGATAGATTACGCACAAGCAATCCAGATGGGCAATCTCTTCGCTTCGCTTTATATTAAGGCTACGCTTAACGACCGTTACAGCCATATTGAGCCTTATGAAAAAATGTTAGAAGCTATACATTATGACTGAACACATATTAACCGGTTTTGGTTTCGGTCCGATACAGGCGGGCCTTTTTGCCAGGGAGGCTTTTTACAGCGACAATTTTTCCAGAATAGTAATCGCTGAAATCGACCGGAATCTTGTCAACGCTGTCAGGGCCAACAACGGCAGCTATTATGTCAACATCGCGAAATCAGATGGCATTGATATCGAAAAAATAGATGGCGTCGAATTATTCGACCCTGCCGACGAAAACGACAAAAACAAACTTTTGGAAGTTCTTTCTCAGTCAACAGAAATAGTAACCTCACTTCCTTCCGTGGAAATATATAATGTTGGCCGAATGAGCATCGCGTCTTTAATAGCTCAGGGCCTGAAAAACAGCATAGCTGACGCCACGATAATCTATGCAGCCGAGAACAATAACGCTGCCGCGGAGATTCTGGAAAAAGCTGTAACAGAAAAACTCAATCGACCGATTTCGGATAGAACGCAATTCCTGAATACTGTTATCGGCAAAATGAGTCGGTTAGTTACCGATCCTGAAGAGATAAAACAAAAGAATCTCAAGCCGATAGCTCCGGGCATAGACAGAACATTTCTAATTGAGGAATTTAATGAAATACTGGTTACAAAATGCTCGATCAAAGGTTTTAAGCCGGGGATAGAGGTCTTTTTGGAAAAGGACGATTTACTTCCTTTCGAAGAGGTTAAACTTTACGGCCATAATGCCGTCCACGCCCTTTTGGCGTATCTTGGTGCGTTTAAGGGTTATACGAAGATGAAAGAGCTTGGCAACGATCGGGAAATAATGTCGATAGCAAGGCGGGCTTTTTTAGACGAATCGGGAGCGGCCCTTATAAAAAAACATTCGAACCTTGACGACAAGCTTTTTACTGAGGCCGGTTTTACCGCTTATGCCGAGGATTTACTGGAGCGTATGACCAGTCCTTTTTTGGACGACACTATTGAAAGGGCCGCCAGAGACCCGATACGCAAACTCGGTCATAATGACCGAATCTTCGGCACAATGACTTTGGCTTTGGAGCTTGGCATTGAACCTGTCAATATGGCTTTGGGCGCAGCCGCTGGAATTACTTATCTGCTGCGAAGAGCGGAGGAATACAATCTGCCGAAACAATTATGCCGTAATAATTGGCACTGTCCTGATGATTCAGTAGTCGAAGATTTACTAAAATGGATATGGGACAAAAAACAGAAAAATCGCCGACAACAAATTACGGAATATGTCCAAAAAGCTATAAAGCGTTTGTAATTGTTCATCCAATTGTCATTGCCTGCGAAGTTCTGTAGAGTGGGCTTCAGCCCATGCTGTTTTTTCGTAACCGTTCACGGGTTCTTTTCCTCAAGTAGGGCGGGCCTGTGGCTCGCGCGTTTTTCTGTCATTCCTGCGGAGGCAGGAATCCAGTAGGGTGCCGATGAAATCGCACCATTTCTTTATTAGGCCCGAAGGGCCGAAAAGAGCGCATAGCCGGGGGCGTAAGCCCCCGGTAGGCTTGCGACAACAACTCTTAAAGCCCTGAAAGGGCGAAAGAATGCAACCTGTAAAAAGCGTGAACGGTTACGATTAGCTGGTATCAGATTTTTGTTGTGGAACTCATATCTGAATAAGGATTATGTTATTTGTCGGGTCAGGGATGGCTGTTTTCAACCATTATTTCGGGTCGCAGGTTCT
>DAOWIP010000423.1 GCA_030640865.1 Sedimentisphaerales bacterium
CGATTTATCGCTGGGAAAGAACTTTATTTAGCGTTTGCCTGTTCCGGACTCTCCGGCAATACAGGTGATTTTGTAACCATGTATAGATTTCTACGACTCTATTTTTTATCCGCGAGGACCATGATGAATTTTTGTCCCACCGAGGTTTTTATGATCAAGGTATTACCGTCTTTTTTGACAGCCTGTTCATCAATCCCTTTAATTTCAAATTTATTTTCCCCAAAGGGATTTTCGAGTTGACAGAGTCCCCCTTTTTCAGCATAAATCTCCACCATTTTTGTGACACCACCTATATGAACTGCCGATACCAGGAAGGCACCTTCAGCCCTTAGTGTTTTGAACGACACGTCTTTCCAATATTCCGGGATGGCCGGGAAAACATGAATGGTTCCACTATAACTTTGTAATAACATTTCCTGCAGGCCTGCCGCGGCGGCAAAGTTGCCCTCCAGCGTGAACGGGCGATATCGAAAATTTGAGTATCCTTTGCCGGACTGGTCCCCGTTACAGTGGAAGCTGTTCCGAAGGCAAAAAGAGGTAGTGAAGATTTCCAAGGCCCGTTCGGCTTTTTCGCCATCCCGAGCACGAGCCGCCAAGTTGGCCAGCCAGGCAAAACTATAGCCCGTCCACCAGGCGGTTCCTTTTTGTTCCAAATCTGTTAAAGAAGCCCGAATGATATTCTGATCTTCCGATCCGTTTTCCCAGCGGATCAAACCCAGCGGGTGAATCGCCATTAAATGAGAAAAATGTCGATGGGAAAACGGCAGGGGATAATTCGTGGTTACAAGCAAATTTTTACTATCCGGTTCGACAGCCAAGTGCGGCATTTCGGATAGGATGTGAAGCCAGTGATGAGCCTCGGCTGTCTTGCCGAGTAGTTCTGCAAGTTCTGCCGTCTTTTCGAATGTCCAGCGAATCAGTGCAAGATCATAATTGGTTATGGAAGGAAACCATGCCTCGATCCGGTTATCGTTTATCTCTGGAGAAGAGCTTAATGGTAAAGTACGTTTTCCATCCGGTCCCTTTTCGGTTATGGCTTCCAAAAAGACCGAGACTTCCCTCAGCCAGGGATACGCTCGGTTCACAAGAAAAACTTTGTCCATACTGTAACGCCAATGGAGGTAGAAGTGATGGGCAAGCCAGGCGGCGGTGGTTGCAGAATGGGTATATTGGTGCCAGCCGCCGATCTGGCTCTGATTCAGATCGGCGGTCATAGGTACATTGAGACCGGGTAAGCTGAAAAAACGTTTGGTCCAGGCTTTTGCATTATCCCTGGTATTCCAAAGCCATTTGATAAAGCCCAATTCTCCCTCAAGATGATTCCCACTGTAACTTGGCCAATAACATAACTCCGTGTTTAGATCGTGGTGATAGTCCCCCTTCCAGGGTGGGATTTTCCTATTATCAGCGGTCCAGGGGCCCTGGAGTGTGATAGGTGGGGTATTAGGGCGGGCGGCAGCACCCCATTTATATGTATCCAAATACCATTGTCTTTCAATAGTGGGATTTGGGATGTGGATGAAAGATTTATGCCAAAAGGAATCCCACCAGGTGTGATGTATGTTAATCATTTCGTCAAAATCAATTTGGAGGGCTTTTTCGCAATTTTCGCGAGCATTCTGGAGTGGGTTTATGGACTCATTGGAGGTGGCAATGGACCAGGCCGCAAGCCAATCACCTTTAACCTGGCGCCAGAGAACGACCACCGCAAATCTAAAACCTCCCCAACCCTCCTGCAGATATCCAGCCCAGTTCGCCTCATGGTATTCAGTCGGTACCTTGTATCTCAGACTGGCCAGATCGCCGGCGCTGATCTTCCTGGGGCCGGCTTCCTCTTTGGCCTCACCCGCAAAAGGAGGGGGAAGTAATTTAATACGAGCAGATTGGTATGGTGTAATTCGGATCAATCCCACAGGTTCGGTTGCATGGACAAAAACCTGAACTTTGCGCCTCTTGCCGAATTTTACGGTTGCCATCGCCTGGGCGATATCCAAGTCGGCTGTAACAAATACCGGATTTTCACCTATAGTGATTTCGAGCCGGCCGGCAGGAATTTTGGTAGGACCGGGATTTCCATAAGGCTTATCGTATAAGCGATGAAGGTCATTAATTCTGCCCTGCTTTACCCATTGACGCATGGTTTTATAGGAGTATTGTGTGGTATGGAACTGCGGCACCGGGCGGAGATCCCAGAGATCTGTGCGATCAAGAGAAATTCGCAAAGGGCTGCCGTCCCCCCATACCAATGCTCCCAACAGGCCATTCCCTAACGGAAAGGCCTCATCCCATACCATAGCCGGTGTCTCGTAATATA
The DNA here is from genome assembly GCA_030640865.1 of Sedimentisphaerales bacterium. Classification (GTDB taxonomy): domain Bacteria; phylum Planctomycetota; class Phycisphaerae; order Sedimentisphaerales; family SM23-30; genus DAOVXR01. Next base: position 2,315 of record DAOWIP010000423.1, read on the forward strand.
AACCGTGTTTCGGTTCAGGTTGCCCATACGCAATAACACAGATACTCATAATGTAAAAGAGCACAATACCTATCAAATGGGATATATTTTTAACAAACATATCTGAATCTCCGATGATTGACTTTTCAAAGAAATATCGTAACCGTTCAGGCCCTTGGGGCCTGATTTTCCAGTTCGGCCGGTCAACACAACCAGCGGCAAAACAAGAACTTAGAATCAATACAACCAATTCTCGCACCGCTGTCAAGGATTTTTTAAAACACACGATTACCCGTTTTGGGATGAGGTTGTAGAACACCTCCATGTGTTTATAAAATACGGGCGGGCGGCAGCCAACGTTTCGCCGCAGGCGAATAAGGTGGATGGTTTCTGTCAACGGATTCAGCTATGACACCCTTGACATACTCACCCTGACGGCCTACCTCCTTCAAAAGGTATTCTTGATTCCCTCATGCCTGAAAAAACTGATTTGATGCAACTGCCAAAAGTCCGAAAAACAGTGCAAAAACAATCCCCCACGCTCCAAAATCGAGGGGGCAAAGAACTTTTGACGCTGGCGTCTGATTTGCCAAAGGCAAATCATATAAAAACAGGTATATACTCATTCCAAATGAAAATGCAGCATTAACAATTCCATAACTCCTTTAATTGTAGCTAAATGCAAACCATGCAACACAATTAAATCATACCCGATGGGTATAACCGATTAAAATCGCTTGTCCAATTCACGCTGAACCAGTATTCTTCGTTTCTTGGCGCCTTCGTGGCTGGTTAAAATGCTATAATTTTTTGAGGTTATTGCGAATATGAAAGTACTGATAGCCACCAAATATGGTTTTTGTTTCGGCGTTGAGCATGCCATCGAAAAGGCACGGAAACTACTCGACGAGAAGGAAACAGTGTACTGCCTGGGTCCCCTGATTCACAACAGTCACGTTGTCAATCGCCTATCCCGTGCTGGTCTGCGGGTAGTGGACGATCTAAGCCAGATTGACACCAGCACTTGTGAACAGTCTCATTCGGACACACCCACAGATCGCAATTCTTCCGCGGAGCGTGTTTCCTCTACAAACCACGTTCCAACAGTCCTGATCCGTTCACATGGATGTCGGCCGGAGATTCTTGAAGAAATAAAAAAACGGGGATTCAAGCTGGCGGACGCGACTTGTATCCTGGTCAAGCGGGCCCAGAAACTTGTGGGCGAACTTTACCAACAGGGCTACCAGGTGGTCATCGTCGGCGATCCTGATCATCCGGAGGTACAGGGCGCTGTCGGGCACGCCCCCGGCAAGGTTATTGTGGTTGACGGCCCTGAGGACCTGGATAAGCTCCCCTCCACCAAAGGCCGCCTTGCGGTAATCTCTCAGACCACTAACTCAGCCGAGGATTTCGGCAAAATAGTCGGCCTGATAGCCATGCGTGGTTACGAGGAGATGAAAGTGGTCAATACCATCTGCCGGGAGACAGCCCGACGGCAGGCCTCGGCGGTGGAGTTATGTCGAAATGTGGATGTTATGTTTGTACTCGGCTCACACCACAGCGCCAATACGGGCGAACTGGCCCAATTGTGCCGCCGAAACGGGGTGGACACTTACCACCTACAGGACTGGCAGGAGTTTAAACCGGAATATATTGTGGGCAGCAATACTGCCGGCGTTACTGCCGGTGCTTCCACACCCGACTGGATTATCAGGGAATTTGTCAGCAATTTACAAAAACTATAGCCATATAGAGTGGGCCTGTGGCCCACATGCGATCTTCTAAAAATCATCACATTCACGATAGGCCCGAATCACTGCCATCTCGCCTTCTTTACCTGGCTTGCTGTTACCATGTTCCATACCCATAACACCTTTGTATCCTTTGTTATGGATATGTTTAAAGACATTTTTATAGTTGATCTCGCCTGTTGTTGGTTCTTTTCGCCCGGGGTTATCTCCCATCTGGAAATAGGCAATCTCGTCCCACGCCATATCTATGTTGGGAATCAGATTCCCTTCGGATATTTGTTGATGATACAGATCGTCCAGTATCTTGCAGGAGGGACTGCCCACTCCTTTACAGATACAGTATGCTTGTGGAATCTTCGTCAAAAACAGTCCCGGATGATTTGCCCACCAGTTCAGCGGCTCCAGCACCATCACCAGCCCTGCCGGCTCACATATCTCACTCATTACTTTAAGATTTTCGATACAGTTAGCCATTTGGTAGTCATATTCCAGTTTCTGGTTCACGTTGCCGGGAACTACTGTGCACCACATGGCATTGACCCGCTTGGCGACTTCGACCGCCTTTTTCATCTGGCTGCGCAGTTGATTTCTAAAGTCTTGCGACATTTTTGTCACAAATTCGGTTTTGCCGAAGCCGGAATACGCCACAAAGACACCCATAGTTATGCCCAATTTTACCATGGTTTTGCCGATTTTTTCCTGTAAATCGACAGGTTTCTTCATCATTCCGTTATCTTCCCATGCGGTGAAGCCCTGATCTGCCGCAAATTTTAACTGATCTAACGGGTTTTTGCCCGCATTATGACGAAACATGCCAAAATGTGGGGCATATTTCATTTTGAACTTTTTGCCATCCAAACTCGCTGCCCGGAGTTTTGATGGTGTTGCGGCACCGGCGGCGGCACCGGCGACGGCCAGACTGGTTGCCAGAAAATTTCTTCGATTCATAATTAAATCTCCTTAAGTCTTTGCGGCCAAAGGCCGCAATGGGAAAACGGTGGTTATTTTTCTGATCACGGCGGCGGCGGATCAGGACCCGACGGCAACAGATCAGGACCCGGCGGCGAATCAAGAGCCGACGGCGGCGGATCAGGTGAGTTCAGTCTCACCTTAGCGGTGGGAATTGTCAAGGATTATATTATACTTCCTGCCTGTACTTCCTGCCTGATTTTTTGCATTGACACCTATGCCAGAGGATGTTAAACTCACCATTTGTTGTAAGATGTCTGATTGTTTTATGATGATTGTATTAATGATTTGCACATAAAGTGAGCCGATCTCGGCTCTTTCCTATACATATAAACATACGCGGCAATATTCTATTCGACGCGTCGGATACAGCGAAAGGGTCCGATACGTGGCTGATGTACTAACTGATATCTGGGATGAGATTCTAAGTTACCTGCAGAAACATCACAGCCAATATTGGCGTAGCTGGTTCGAGCAGATCGAGCCGATCGGCCTGGAAAACGGACTACTGCGGGTGGGCGTGCCGGAACGCTCGTGGCAGCAGTATCTTAAGCAGAAATGTAACGAAACTCTCCTTGAGGCAGCTCGGAAAATAACCGGTCATCTGATCTCCCTCGAATATGTATATACCGATCAGAATGACCTGCTCAACTCAGATTTAAATCAAAAACAGAACGAAGAAAATAACGACCTTATTTTTTTCAACCCCGATTATACCTTTGGCAACTTTGTGGTCGGGCCATGTAATCGGCTCGCGCATGCCGCCTGCATAGCTGTCTCCGAATCGCCCGGATGCACGTATAATCCTCTCTTTATTCACGGCTCTGTCGGCCTGGGCAAAACCCATCTTATGCAGGCTGTCTGTCAGGCTATGCTTAAACAAACCCAGCAGACCCGGATTATGTATATGACCTGCGAAACGTTCGTCAATGATTTTATCCGGGCCGTTGAAGAAGGTAATCTTTACGATTTCCGCTATAAGTATCGCTATGCGGACATTTTGGTAATCGACGACATCCAGTTTCTTGCCGAGCGAGAACGCTCACAGGAAGAGTTCTTTCATACTTTCAATACCCTCTATCAGTCCCGCAAACAAATCATCCTCTCGGCCGACTGCTCGCCTGCGGAGATGCCGAGGCTCGAAGATCGCCTTATCAGCCGGTTCAACCAGGGTCTGGTTACACGTATCGATAAGCCGGATTACGAAATGCGAATGGCTATTCTTTACAAAAAGGCATCCATCAGGGGCATTGATCCACCGGAAGACGTGATTAGTTTTATCGCCCGCAAAATCTA
>DAOWIP010000167.1 GCA_030640865.1 Sedimentisphaerales bacterium
CCGGAGGAAGCAGCCAGACAGGAGGCTCGGAAACTGCACGACGTGATTCAGAAATTTTAGCAACGTCCCACACCGGTAGGGTGGGGCTTTGACTCACGCGATTTTTAGCCCCCGATGTAAAATCGGGGGATTCTTAAATGACCCGCGCAATAACCGGAGTTTTGTATCAATGAGCAAAATGGAATCGAGCAGAAAATTCAATATGAAATTCATCTGGACGATCTGCTTTGTGGCGGCGTTGGGTGGGCTGCTTTTTGGTTATGACTGGGTGGTCATCGGCGGAGCCAAACCGTTTTATGAAGCCTATTTTAATTTGACAAGCTCCTTCCAGGTCGGCTGGGCCATGAGTTGTGCGTTAGTGGGCTGTATGGTTGGGTCGGTGTTGTCGGGGGGGCTGAGTGATAAATTCGGTCGCAGGCGACTGCTGATTGTTTCCGGGTTCCTGTTCACACTCTCTGCGATTGGTACGGGGTGGTCGGAAAGTTTCAATGCTTTTGTTATCTTTCGTCTTATCGGAGGTGTAGGGATCGGCCTGGCCTCGAATCTGTCGCCGATGTACATAGCCGAGATTTCGCCGGCTTCCATGCGGGGCAGGCTTGTCTCCATCAATCAGCTTACCATAGTAATCGGCATTTTAGCGGCCCAGATCGTCAACTACCTGATTGCGGAGCCGGTAGCTGAAAACACCACGGTTGAGATGATCCTGGAGTCGTGGAACGGCCAATGGGGCTGGCGATGGATGTTCTGGGCTGAAACCATACCGGCTTTTTTGTTCTTCCTGTTTATGTTCATGGTGCCTGAAAGCCCGAGGTGGCTGGTCAAAAACGGTAAGGACGAAACAGCGGGTAAAGTATTAGAAAAAATCGGAGAGAAATCTTATGCTCAGGATGCCCTGACGAACATTAAAAAATCATTGGTCAATGAGATCGAAAAGGTCAATTTCCGTGAATTACTGGAACCACGGCTGATGAAAATCCTGTTACTTGGCGTAGTGCTGGCAGTCTTTCAGCAATGGTGCGGCATCAACGTGATATTTAATTATGCCCATGAAATCTTTACCCAGGCAGGCTACGGCGTCAGTGATATGTTGTTTAACATTGTAATCACCGGAATCGTGAATCTGATGTTCACTTTTGTGGCAATTTATACGGTGGATCGTTTGGGCAGAAGAAAATTAATGCTGTCGGGAGCCGGAGGTCTGGCAGTCATCTATTTGTTTATTGGCTTGAGTTATTACTTTCAATTCAGTGGCGTTCACGTACTCGTTCTGGTGGTAATGGCCATCGCCTGTTACTCCTGTACGCTGGCGCCGGTTACATGGGTCATTATCTCCGAAATATTCCCCAATCGTATTCGGGGGGCGGCTATGTCCATTGCCGTTACCATGCTATGGGTCGCGTGTTTCGTATTGACTTATACGTTTCCCGTCCTGAACAAAAAGTTAGGTGCGGCGGTTACTTTCTGGATTTATATGGCGATATGCATATTGGGATTCTGCTTCATAAAGAGGTATCTGCCCGAAACAAAAGGCAAAACACTCGAAGAAATTGAGATCGAACTTACAGGTAAATAATACGATGAATAGCCATAAGAGCGGGTTTACGATGATTGAGGCGCTGCTGAGCAGTTTGATTCTGGCGGTTGGCGCGGTTGTGATCTGCGGATTGAGCCAACGGTGCACGGTAAATAACGTGCGAGGGTGGGAGTACGAACAGGCATATCGGCTGCTTGACGAATGTCTGGACACGGTGGCAAGCGGGCAGGATCAGCCTGTCTCGGCAGCGAACAGTATCGAAGGTAACTTCGGTGATCGCTATCCGAATTTCAGATACCAGATAGATGTCAAACCAACGACCAGGGCGAACCTGGCAGCGGTTGGCCTGTATGAAGTAACCGGCATTGTTGACTGGGACGTGGGTGGACAGAAATATCAGGTACAGGCAACAACACTGATTTATGATTTATGAGTAATAATCAGGGAAAAAATCGGCAATGTGGTGGTTTTACGCTGGTGGAGATACTGCTGGCGACAATTATCGGTGCGATGATAGCTGTCGCGGCGTTCGCGGTATTTCGCAGTGTAACAGGCAACCGGGACACACTGGAATATTACGCTAAAATCATGGCGAATGGCCGATATGCGCTGAATCTGATACGGGACGATTTGGCGAATTTTTACCGGGCTGAGGACCCGGAAATGATGCGTCTGCAAGGGGTAAAAAGAGATGTGGAAGGCAAGTCGGCGGATCGCCTGATCATATACGTTGTTTCGGAACAGAAGGTGCACAAGGCCGCGCAGGAAGGGGACGTGTATGAGGTGGAATACGGAATCAGTGAAGATACGGAAAAAGGGATTTCATTTCTGGCCCGGCGGTGCGGTGCGGTAGAGGATAAAAGCATAGGTAACAGCGGGGGGGTAATGACGCGGGTGGCGCGTTATA
>DAOWIP010000129.1 GCA_030640865.1 Sedimentisphaerales bacterium
ACGGAATATTTATTTACTACAAAATACAAACAACCATATAAAAACACAGAGGATTTACGTAAACGAATTGTAAAATACAGAAACAAAGTGAACAAAAATATTGTACATCCATTATTAAGAAAATCTTTTGCGACCATTGCCTCAAGGTATGGCTATGGTTCTCAAACTGATGATTACAAAACAGTTATGGGTAGAAAAATCGCAGGAGCAGATAATGCATATATTGCTAAACTACCTGAAATGTAAACGGCGGAGTAAAAGTGCGGCGGGTGGCGGGGCGGAGTAAAAGTGCGGCACTCCTAACGAAAACTCTGTAGAATTGGTCAAAATTGCTACTGTGTAGGTGGCTGGCAGGACCTGTTTTACGGAGGATCAGGAGTGTATACGGAAATGAAACAATGGCAGGAAATTCGACATCGGGTATTGAAACAAGGAGTAAGTAAACGCCAAATCCTCAGAGAGACCGGCATGCATTGGCAGACTCTGGAGAAGATATTGGAGCACAGTTCACCGCCAGGCTATTGCCGTGCGAAGCCGGTGAGAAAGCCCAGGATCAGCCCGTGGCTGGGCCGGATTGTGGAGATGCTCAAGGAGGATCGGGCCAAGCAGTATCACACGGCCAAGCATATCTGGCACCGCCTGCAGCGGGAGGGATTCACGGGTGGTTACACCATTGTCAAGGACGCCGTGCGTGAGATCAAAAAGCATAACAAAGAGGTATTTATGCCCTTGAGTCATCGGCCGGGCGAGGCTCAAATGGATTTTGGTTATGCGTTGGTCAAGATGGCCGGAGTTTTACGTAAGATTGCTTTCTTTGTAATGACGTTGCCTTACTCAGATGCGTTTTTCGTGATGGCATTTGATCGTGAATGCACCGAGACGTTCTGGGAAGGTCATGTTCGGGCGTTTGAGTTCTTTGGAGGTGTTCCCCAACGGATCACCTACGACAACAGCAGGGTGATGATATCCAGGATCATCGGCTCCCGCAAGCGTCGCCTGAGCACCGGTTTTCTTCAGTTGGTCAGTCATTATCTGTTCGACTATCATTTTTGTCTGGTACGTCGTGCCAATGAGAAAGGGGTAGTGGAGGGGATCGTCAGGTTTTCCCGCTTGAATTTCATGGTTCCCGTACCGCAGGTCAGGGATTTTGCCGAGTTGAATGAATACCTTTCGGGGATGTGCCGTGATGATCTTGATCGTCGATTGCGTGGTAAGAAAACTACAAAGGCCCAGTTGCTCAAAGATGATCAAGCCAACTTTGGCGAGCTTCCCACAGCGCCTTTTGACGCCTGCCGGGTGGAGAAGACCTCCGCTGATTCCGAATCCTTAGTGCGTTTCGATACGAATGACTATTCGGTGCCGGTGGAATACGCCTATCATGAGATCGTGGCTAAAGGCTATACGGATCGGGTGGAACTATGCCATTGGGCCAAGGTGGTGGCGGTACATGATCGCTGCTGGGATCGCCAGCAGCAGATTTTCAATCCCCTTCATTATTTGCCTATGTTGGAGCGTAAGCCTTACAGCCTGGACCATGCTCTCCCCTTTGAGAACTGGTCTTTACCGGAATGTTTCCAGATATTACGTGACCGTCTGGAAGCCCAACAGGAAGATGGGACGCGTGAGTATATTCGGATATTATGCCTGTTGGAAAAATATACTCTTGTCCAATTGGCCACGGCGATTGAAAATGCCCTGCAATTACGTATTCATAGTGCCGATGGCATAACCCAGTTTGCCGATCCCCTGGCGAGTTGGGGGCAAAGCACTTTTAGCCTGGACGGTCGCGAGCATCTGCGTTACGTGACGGCGGCGGCATGTGACCTGGACGCTTATAGCAGTCTTCTGACGGTAGGAGGTGTGGCATGAGTAAGAAAAAACCTACCGTTCTGCTGGAACACTACCTCAAACAGTTGAAGCTGCCGACGATGTTGCAGGAATATGCCTCCCTGGCTGCTACTTGCAGCAAGGAACGTCTGGACTATCCTGCGTACCTTCTTCGCCTGACGGAACGGGAACTAATTGACCGGGAGCGACGGGCCGCTGAAAGGCGGGTCAAATCCGCCCGTTTCCCAGTGATCAAAACGCTGGATACATTTGACTTTAAGGCGCAGCCATCCATTAACCAAACTCTGATTCGGGAACTGATGACCGGGGAATATATCGATCGTCATGAAAATATACTATTTGTCGGCAACAGCGGCACGGGCAAAACTCACTTATCCAGTGCTCTTGCCTTTGCGGCCTGTTCCCAGGGGCGTCGCGTACGATTCTTTACCGTGAGCCAATTGGTAACCCAATTGCGGGAGGCGCAGGAAGAGCGTCAACTTCAGCGTATGCAAGGTCAGTTAGAAAGACATGACCTTTTAGTTTTGGATGAATTGGGATATGTGCCATTTTCCAAGGCCGGTGCGGAATTGTTGTTTGAAGTGATCAGCCGAGCCTATGAGCGGACCAGTCTAATCGTAACGACGAATCTGCCTTTTGAGAACTGGACTGAAGTGATGGGTAGCGAACGACTGACAGGGGCAATGCTGGACCGCCTGACCCACCGTGTGCATATCCTGGAAGCCAATGGTGAAAGTTATCGCCTGAGGGACTCTCGGCAGCGTCTGAAACGCCGGAAAAAGTGATGGTATACCCTCGGGATACGTGGGAAATCCGGGGGTAGGTGTTTAGGAGATGAAAAATGTTTGACATCCCGTAGTGAGCGGGGTAAATAGGGCTTGGGTGCCGCGGTTTTGGTCCGCCACCCGCCGCACTTTTACTCCGCCGTTTACAT
>DAOWIP010000296.1 GCA_030640865.1 Sedimentisphaerales bacterium
ATCACGTTTCGCTTCGCCTTTGACTTGTGAGCCTTTGAAGTACCAACTCGCGATGATCGGGCCTTGTTTCGCATCGCTTTTCACACGGCTTTTCTTTGTGGATGTATCACCGTCTTCATCGGCTGCGCGTGGGCCGAACCCCTTTCCCGGCCCCCCTGTACCACAGCCGTATCTGTTTGACAATCCCTCGCGGAATGGCCCCTGGCAGCCGGGGCCTTGACACATACCCTGTCCCAGACAGGCGATAGCATCGCGGATTTCATCCAGGCCGGCCTGGGTCAACATAAACTGCTGTTGAAGGGCTTCCAGTTCGTCTAATTGTTCCATAACGGTAGCCAATTCATCCTCGGACAGTCCTCCGGCGCCACCTCCGCAGGCAGCCATAGCCCGGCCCAACCTGGCGCATCGGCCGCAAGCCGTCCGACAGGCAACCGCCTTTTGCAATAACCGCTCGATCTTTTCCGCGCTGAGTCCTTGTTTTTGCAGGGCCTGGCGCAATTGTTCCTTGTTCAACGTAGCCAGTCGTTTATTCAGTCCCAGCTTTTCCAGTTCCTTTTCAAGCTGCTCGTTTTGCCGGGCCAACTCCTGCAACTGCCTGGCTAAATCCCGCAACTGACGGGTCATATCTTTTTGCTGCCTGCCGGAAAGCTTTCCTTCCATTAACTGCCTTTGTAACTGATTTAGAAGATTGGAAGCCTGCGCGAAATTCCCCTTGGCCAGTGCCAGTCGCAATTTCTGAGAAAAGGCGTCGGGCGAACCCCGTAACTGCTTGAGCATCTTCTGCATTGAATTTGCCGATTCAAGCCCTTTGTTGGTCCGCATCGTTTTGATTTTATCGGAAAGGTCTCCGAGCTTGCGAATCGCCTGACGCTTGATATTTTCCGGTTGGCCGCCTTTGGGTATATCGTCCAGCTTCGCCATATCTTTTTGCAAATCATTATCACCCAATTGCCGGACAGTCGATTTTATTCTGTCAGCGACCTGTTTAATTTCTACTTCAGCCAACTGAACCTTTTGAGTATGTTCCTGCTGTTGCTCGCGATTTTTCAGAAAACCAAGCAGGTCTTTCTGGGGCATAAACAAAACCAGGACACCCGCCATAAGCCACACGCCAATCACATACAACCAGCAACGGGAGGGTTGAATTGGAAAATGCCCTTTAAGGCTTATCTTGCGAGCGGTGTTATGGGCTTCCGTTCGTGCTGCTTGAGCGAAAACGTCTTCCGATTCGTTCAGCGCCAGTGTTGTACTGAAACGTTCGTGAAGTCGCAGTCGCTGATCGATCAGCAGCGACACCTGCATTGGGCCTGGTCGTCTGGAGAACCAAAGCAGAAAAATCAGTACTGCCGTTCCGCATGCAAAGCTCCAAAGAATCCAGCTATTGATAACCCTCAATGCCAGGAGCCGTTCTGCCAGAACCACCACCACCGCGACAATACCCGCGCCCGCTAATACATAAGCCGATTGCTCCAGCAGCAGATTTATATAACATCGCAGCCGAACCAGCTTGAGTTTTTTTTCAAACGATTCCACGATAAAACATCCCTTATAAGTTTAACCAACTTTGGTGGAACTTTTTTGCTACAGAGTTCACAGAGATTCACAATTTCTTCTCTGTGTTCTCTGTAACCTCTGTGGCTAATACAAATTCCCAACTATGTATCTGGTTTTAACGCTCGATTCTGAAAGTAATGTCTGTTCCATCCCTGCCCCAACCCCGGTTGCCGTTTTCCAGTTTTTCCACCCCGCCGTTATCTTCCTGGTCCTCACCGACACTGTAAACAATGTAGCCTTTTTCCAGTCTTTTATATCGCAGCGGCTGCCCGTCAAACGGATCGATCGGCACCGCCTCAAGATAATCACCAACTAATTCCGTCGTCGATTCCGGCAATTTATTATACTTCAGCCAATACCGCTCCACTGCCAACATCGCTCGTGCGGTTAAACTTTTCGCTTTTGCCCTGATATCCAGTACCACTATCCGTCCCAGGGCCGGCATTACTTCTCGCAGGATAATACCTTTTCTACGAATGTCATCAACCTTATTCTCCGTATCTTCTGCCGCCTCGATTCTTTCCGGCGGCGGAAGTTTGAATATCCCGATATAATCGTCCATAAAATCAAGATATAATAGATGCTCCCGCTTCATCAAACCAGCCGCTTTATACAGATTTAAAATGTCCGGGTGCGGCCAACCAAGCAGTTCATGGTATAACTCCGGCATAACGAAAACATCCGACACCATACATCTTTCTGCTATAAATGCCCGTTCTAATCCTTCTCCGTCCAGTGCCTCAGCAATAGCGATATCGAGTTGTTTAAGATATTTATCATTCAATTCGTTTTGTTCTATAACATCCTCCATCGCATAAATACCAATGCTGTCGCACGAGGTTTTTACTAAATGGGAGATTATAACCGGCTCTCGCGCCAACGACCGCGCCAATCCAAATATATCGATCACCGACTGAACCGCCAGTTCTGTTTCATTATTTGCGGTGTGAATAATCGCTTCCAGTCGCAACAACTTGGCCCCATGACGCACCTCACCCAATGATGGAAATAACGCACAATAGCCTTGTGTCAAGTCAACCGGATAACGGCTATGTTTTATACCCGCGCCCTTATGAAGAAGTTGAAGAGCATCCTCGTTGTCTTTCAGGAATTGCTCTATCAACTGCTTCATCTGTCCATCCATCGGCTTTCCACATTCGGGTAGTTTCGCGTCCCCCACAATCGGCAATTGCTTGAGACGTTTCCTGTCCCATTTGTCGTAATATGAAAACGCTTCGACAAGGACGTCAGCGGCATTGTCTCCCGCTGGAGGATACTCGTGCCACGCTTCCAATTCCATACAGGTAACAGGATAACCGGCTGCTCGGACGGCCTTCAGCCGCGACTCGATCTGCCGGTCAAGACTTTGCTTGTAAAGGACAACAAAAGCTATTAAGAGTAAAACCCCCGCAAACAAGACTATCAGAAGCCTGAACCCCCAACCCAGCCCGGAACGCTTCTTTTTCATATTACACAACCTAAATACCAT
>DAOWIP010000008.1 GCA_030640865.1 Sedimentisphaerales bacterium
CTGGTGAATGTAGCCGAGGACACGGCGGGAGAACTGCTTAAGGCTTATGACCGGCTTGAGCCGGGCCGGTTTTTGGAAGCGAAAATTATTCTGAATGCCTATCCGGACAAAACATTTCGGACGAAGGTATTATCGGTAGCGAGACGTGCTCACGTCCTTTCGACCGGCCAACAGAAATACCGTAATGTTATTGAGGTTCGCGTGGAAGGACCGGCCGACATCAAAGACACCATCGAGCCACGGCAGGGGATGGAAGGTAAGGTCGCTATCGAATGCGGCAGCCGAAGTTTATATTATGTGGTAACGCATGAATTTATCGATTTTATTCGGGTAAGTATGTTTTAAAAACCGCATTTAATGTTTATCTTATTAGCCCCTTGCTTTAGCGATGGGTTTATGGTTCTGATATAATTATATTTTCAACCGTTTCAACGGTTTTTGAAGTTATGTGAATACTGAAAGGAAATAATCGGAATGAGATATATCCAATCGACAGGACTGCGAATCGCGTTGTTTGTATTGGTTTTTGCTTTATGTTCGGCTATGCCTCTGCCGGCGCAGAATGAATTACAGTTTGGCGGTGAAAATTATTCCTCACTCGATGCGCAGCGGGTGGTCGTATTAAGCATGGCGGTGGACGGGATAATTTCCCGGCTGGCACATGAGCCGCAGGAGTATGTGAAAAAGGGAGATCTTCTCGTGCAGTTGGATTCCAACCGGATAGAGTTGGAAGTGGAGAATTTTATGAAGCAGTTGGAGTTAAATCGTACTGTTGATTTTCCGCAGGTTCGAATTCGGTTCAAATATGCCTGCGACAACCTGGGAATCGTCGAAGAGTTATACAATACCCAAATCGGTGATGCGCGGGCAGCCTCGGAGAAGGAACGAAAAGAGGCCGTCCAGAGTAGGGATATTGCCGAACTTGAGTTGGAGAGAATTCGGATGCAGGGACAGATGCTGGAGTTGAAGTTGCGACAGAATCAGGAACTCTTGGCCAGGCATACGTTACGGGCTCCTATGGACGGTGTTGTTGTACCTTTCTCCAGCGTGAAGAACCTTGAGGCCCGCAATCTGAAGCAATTGCAGGTGGGTGAGACGGTACAGCCTTATACCCCGGCGATAGCGATGATGAAAGTGGATCGGATGAAGGTGAAGCATACTTTGCCGACCAGCCGACTGGCGGATGTGAAACTGGGCCAGACAGTCGATGTTTATGTGGATCGGGAAGATAGCAAACCCGTACCGGCCAGGATAGTGTATATTGGTCCAACCATCAGCTATTCCACTCAGCAGTTCAAGATTAAAGTGGAATTGGAGAATCCTTCTCTCGAAAACCCACAGCAGTTACCGACTGGCGCCTATCCCTATAGCTTCCGTCCCGGTATGAGGGCCTGGGTCAAATTGACACCGGGCAAGTAGGGTGCGATGTATCGCACCATTCGAATTGAGCAATGGAATCGAATACGACCCGTGAGTAACGAATTGCATCAACCGGAATCAACACAACAGCAGAATTTATTACCGCAACCGCGTGCGGAGTTGGAAAGTTTTGCCCAGGTATTTGACGGACAGCCGTTTTGGGTGTACAAGGACCCGTTGTCCTTGCGTTATTATCGGTTTAATCGTGAGGAGCATTTTATAATCGAGCAATTGCGCCGGGGCGTAACGCTCGAAGAACTCAAGATGGCCCATCAGGACGAATTTGACTCTGGCGATTTGTCCAATCAGGAAGTGGGTCGGTTTATCAGTTCATTGACTGAGAGGAACCTGCTGATAATGAATCAGCCCAATCGGGACGAGTTATTGTATCAGGCCGCGAAGAAGCGCAGGCGTACGAAGCTCTTCGGCCAGTTCACCAACATTCTGTTCATCAAGATTCCGCTTTACGACCCTGACAAGTTGTTCAATCGTCTTATAGAGCGTCTGCGTTTTTTCTGGAGCAGGAGTTTTTTTCTGATTTATCTGTTTTTGCTGGCTGCTGCGGTTGTTTTAGTGATACGGCGATGGCACGATTTCGTTTCGATGAGTAACACCGACTTTTTTACGATTTACAATATGCCGATTTTGTTTTTGGCTTTGTGGCTGGTCAAGGCTTTGCATGAGTTTGGTCATGGGTTGACGTGTAAGAACTATGGTGGCGAGGTACACGAGTTGGGGCTGTTGATATTGGTTTTTATGCCGATGTTGTATTGTAATATCAGTGATTCCTGGACCTTTCCCAGTAAGGCCCATCGGTTACTGACGACTGCCGGCGGGGTTTTAACCGAGTTGTTTGTCGCGGCTTTGGCGACCGTCGTTTGGTATTATACTGAGCAGCCGGGGTTTATTCATGCGTTTGCTTTTAATGTTATAATTGTCTGTTCTATTTCGACGGTTTTTTTCAATGTGATGCCGCTGATGAGATTTGACGGTTATTATTTTTTAATGGATTTGATCGAAGTTCCCAACCTGCGTCAAAAGGCCAACACGTTTATGAAGGACTTTTTTATACGTTATATTTTGGGCGGCCGCTCGGACGATGGGCCTCAGGAGCATCGGTTTCAGTTTGTCTTTCCGTTATTTGCTGTCGCGGCGTTCATTTATCGATGGTTTATTATGATTGTGATTCTTTTTTCTATCTACGCTATGTTGAAGCAGTTGCATTTGGTTTGGCTGGGCCGTTTTTTTGTACTTTTCACGATTGTCATGTCGTTTCTGGTACCGATAGTCAAGACAAGCGTGTCGCTGACAAAGCAGCGTTATGCGTTGGGGATATCGAATATTCGTTTGCTGATATTGTTGGCGGTTTTGGTGGTGGCTTTGGCGGGTGTGTTGTTTTGGCCGCATCACCAGCACGTTACACTCAATTTTGTCCTTGAGCCGACCCGGATTCAATGGCTCCGGAGCGAAGTCGATGGTATTGTCCATTGGGACGAGCAGACTCATGAAGGGGCCTGGGTCGATAGTCGCGCGCCGTTGGTTGCTCGCCTGGAAAATACGGAATTACCTTGTGAGGCGGCCCGACTGACCGCCCGGATCGAGCAGACCAAAATCGAGATTGCCCAATGGCAGAATCGGGATGAAACCCAGGTTGAGCAATTGCGCCGGCGTCTAAAGACTCTCCTGAATGACGAAACGAGATTAAAAGAGCAGATTACCGGTTTGGAGGTGAAAGCCCCATTTACCGGCGAGGTTCTCACTCTCGATCAGGACATTAATCGAATGCGTGGTCAATATATTACGCGGGCGACGCCGCTGCTGCTTTTGGCCGACACACGTCAGCTCACTGCCAAGGTATGGGTACCGGAAAACACTTACGCCCGCATCTTTAAGCACGAGGGCCAGACGGGCCAGCAAGCCGAACTGATGTTATATGCTTTTAGCAGGGACAGGTTTGAGGGAAGTGTTGGCGCGGTCAGCCTGCATCGCGAGGATAATATGGGTGAGTTCGGTGAAAAATTAGCCTTGAGTAACAAGGTGGGTGGCGAGGTCCTTACTGAGTACGACCCGATCGCCGAGCAGGAAAAGCCTGTTGAAACTGTTTATGAAGTAACAATCGACCTTGATTCGGAGAACCTGCCCGCCTCGGCCCAATCGTTTCGACCTTATATGTCCGGCCGTGCCCGCATCGACTGCGGCCAATACACCTTATACCAATGGGGCAAAGACTCTTTGCTGCGATTCATCTCTCCCGAAGTCCGCTTATGAAGATCGGGCAGTTTTATAATCAAACCATGTTAATTGTTTTGATGATTATGTATCGTTCTGTGGGTTAAGGAAAATGAAATTATTTCGAAAACGTCGAGTAATCATAGGGGTTGTTCTGTTAGGGTTTATCGTCTCCTGTTGGTTTTTTAGAGAACGCGTCCATCTTGTTTGGCAGTATTACAGATTCATATCTGATCCGGTGGTTCGTGAGGTCTTAAATACCAAACCTCCCATAGAGCATTGGGATTTGTCTGGAAATGGCCGGGAAATTTCTATTGGATTTGCAAAGTTTAGTTATCCTTTTTTTAAACTGGATAATATATCATTGCATTACAGTAAAGTTATTTTTACTAATCGATTTTCTAAAATAATGTTTGGCCCTCCTTGTCATTATAGTTACGATTTATATAAGAAAATGACTATTAAGGAAGCGAGTGAAAAATATTTTTTTAATAACTTTGTTGGGATTTGGGAGAATACTGTTTTTTCCCAAAGTAGATCAAAAGGTGAATGGGAAACTGAAGAGATTTGGCAGGAAATCGAATCAAATCGGACTTTGCTTGCTTACTGGAAAAAATACACAGACGAACCCTATGAATGGCATAAGCAGACACTGAGTATTACTCCAAAATCTCTGTTGACAATCCTGTTTATGGACCTATGTCAACTAAAACTATATTATGATATGCTCAAATCAAAGCATTACATGATGAAACATTCTAAAGGCATTATATTTTTCGAGACCTCTAACTTAATAAATGGGATTTTAGAGATAGTTGATTTTAATTCCGTCCCCAGAATAGTTGTAGCCGCCTGGGACGCGAAACGAATGATTAAGCAGATAATAGTTGTTGATTGTAAAGGGGGAACTCTGCAGTTAAATAAGACCAAACAACTTGTATCATCGTTTCAATATGAAATAGACGAAGTGTCCGGGGATGAAGATGAATTTCTTGAGTCGAAGATTTCAAAGTTAGAAAAATACCCCTTCTTTACAATTGATGACGAGACTTTTATTGCGTTTATTGAAATAGGGTGCGATTATGCAACGATAGAAAGAGCAATTCCCTATGTTGAAAACATAGATATGATGGATTTTGCGGAGATGACTTCTTTGCATGTTGCAGTGTTGAAGAATCGCGTTGATGTGCTTAATCTTCTTATTAACCGTGGTGCGGATGTCAATGTGGGAGTCGGCAAACTTGGAACGCCATTACATTTTGCGGTGTTAGCTGATAATATTGATTTGGTAAAAGTGTTACTTGAAGGGGGCGCCAATATCAATGTAATTACTCGTAAAAATGAAACCCCCTTAAGCTTGGCTGTGATGAAGGACAACAGGGCAATAGTAAAGTTCCTGCTTGATAATGGTGCTTCGGTAGACATTAAAGACCAATATGGTTTTACGCCCTATGCGGCAACATCACCTGCCATGCAGGATTATATTAGGCTGCATCCATCCTGTCGGATGAGAAATTTCGAAGAAATTGAATTTACTGTTACAAAATCAGATGCAAAATATAGTGTTGAGGAATATCTTTTTGACAAGAAAGGGTCACATTTTACAGATTGTAAGGGTGCTATAAAAATTAATCGACAGGAAGGTTACTATGCTTTTATATATCCATTTGATTGTCCAATGGTTTTTGAGAGAGATGAAATATTTGAAGGAGCTGGCTATTTTTCCGATGATGATGGTTTTTGGGTAAAGGTTTCAGGTGTTACTGGTGAGTTGGAGTTTTTTGAAATTGACTATGATGGCGAAATAGATTGATTTTACTTCATCCATTTTTTACAATTTCTATCGGGCATTGTGGCAGGACGTTCAGGAAGGCTCGGCCGTAGTTTTTTGTTACCACCCGCGAATCAAGGATCACCACAATCCCCTTATCTGTCCGTGTGCGGATCAATCGGCCGAACCCCTGTTTGAATTTGAGTATTGCTTCGGGCAGTTGATAATCGAAGAATGGACTGCCGCCCTCGTCCCTGATTTTCTCCAGCCTGGCCTGCAGCAGTGGATGGTCGGGCACAGAAAAGGGAAGTTTCACGATGATCACATTGCTCAGGCTTTCTCCCGGCACATCCACGCCCTGCCAGAAGCTGTCCGTCCCCAATAGTACGCTGTTGGTATCACGGCGAAACTCATCTAACAGACTGGAGCGGTCTTTGCCTCTGCCCTGGGCCAGCAATGGCAATTCATTCTGATCGCAGAATTCCTGCAGGTTCTGTTCCATCTGATGCAGTTGTTTGAAGCTGGTGAACAGGATGAAGGCTTTACCCTGGGTTTGGCGCAGGTATTTCTTTATTGCCTTGGTGGCGCCGGTAAGGAATTCCTGTTCTCGCGTGCGTGCTTCGGGCAGGTACGCTTCCACATATAGTTTAACCTGCTCGGGATAATTAAAGGGTGAGCCGAGTTGCAGTGCCTGAAAATTCTCAAGACCGAGTCGGGTGGTGAAAAACCCGAACCCTGTATGGTTGTTTTTGTCGTTATTTATTTTACGGCCGTGTGTGCTGAGTGTTGCGCTGGTCATAACGACTGAGTCGCAGGGATCGAACAGCACTTTTTTCAGTGTCGGTCCTATGTTAAGTGGTGCGGCGCAGACCACCGCCCGCCGATTCTGGGTACGGAAACTGCCTTCGACCCAATAAACGCAATCTTCAAGATTCTGGCTGACGAACAGGTGCGCGGAAGAGGCGAATTCACGGCAGCGACCGGCGTAACTGGTAATTTCCAGTCGTTCCTGTTCGTCCTCCGTGTTTTTAGCCAGTTCGTTCATATTAACGCCCAGTTCGTCTAATGGTCCGCTCAGCACATTGGCAAACGCATCGGGCGAAAAGACCCGTCCATTGCCCTGCCGAGCGGTTGACTTGCTGTTCTGATTATTCGGATTAGTGTTTCGGTTGCCGCCGCCGGAAAACTTTTGAGCATCGAAAAAGGCCGACACTTCCGCGAAAAACGCGTCTTTGGCGTGGTGAGCCTTATCGATTAATTTCAGGTTGAATCGATTACGGTGGGCTGCCAGAATACCTTTTTCCGTTTGGGGGTTGAACAGCCTGTTGAGCAGAAAATTGACCTGGAAATTACTCAGTCTCAGCCCGAAGTGATTACTGGCGACTTGTTCGATATTATGCGCCTCATCGAGGATCACAGCATTAAATTTCGGCAGGATACTGCCTCCCTGCTGACGCACCGCCAAATCCGAAAAAAGCAGGGCATGATTGACGATAATCAAATCGCATCCGAACATTCGCCGCCGGGCCAGTTGATAGAAGCACGTCTTGAAATGTTGACAATGGCTGCCTGTGCAGGTATTGCTGTCGCTGCAAACTGCCTCCCAAAGGTCTCTTGGCGGGGCCTGTTCCATACCGCTCAGTGAGCCGTCCGGGGTTTCCAGGGACCAGAGATAGATTTCCTCCAGCAGGTTGATATAGTTGCTGTCTTCGAATAGTGTAACCCCGCGTTGGCGGGCATGACTCAGGCGGCGTCGGCAGATATAATTTCCACGTCCCTTGGCCAAAGCCGCCGAAAATTTCACCTCGCAGACATCCTGAATGAAGGGTATGTCTATTTGCACGAGTTGTTCCTGCAGGGAGATGGTATAGGTGCTGATTACGGCCTTTTTCTTGTTTTGGAGCGCCCAGTTCACCGCGGGAACGATATAGGCAAAGCTTTTACCGATCCC
>DAOWIP010000436.1 GCA_030640865.1 Sedimentisphaerales bacterium
CTCACAAGTCAAAGGCGAAGCGAAACGTGATTTCAACGAAGTTATCCAGGCCGCCGGCAACGGTGCCGCTGAGGCCATAAGTGAAAATCAAATACCACGTAAGTACGAGGAAGCGGTAAAGAAATACTTTGGCCAACTCGAAGAGTCAGGCGGTAAATGAGAGAATGGGTAACGTCCCACAATTGGGGATTAAAGGTGTATATGACATACTGTCGGTATGTATCGAAAAAATCTTCCTTTTTCGGTGCTCCGGATTTGACTTTTTCAATTTTTACAAAAGTGGCTGTTCAGCAGGTGAAAGCAACAGAATGAAAAGCTGGATATTTCATTTCATCAGGTATCAAACTGTTATACTGTTCGCCGTTTTGTTTTCTTTTGTCATATTTTCCTGCAAAAAAGGTACCGGTCAAAAGCAGGAGTGTGTGGTTCTATACTGTTCAGTAGATCAGGCGATCGCCGAGCCGATCATTGCGGAGTTTGAAAAACAGACAGGTATTAAGGTTTTGGCCCGTTTCGATACAGAGGCAAGCAAGACAGTCGGTCTGGTTCAGCGTCTCAGAGCGGAGGCCGGCTCGCCCGGTGCGGATGTTTTCTGGTCGAGTGAGATTTTCCATACTATACGTCTGGCACGCGAAGGGTTATTGGCCCGCTACAACAGTGAGCAAACAAAAGACCGGCCCGCCGGATTTTCCGACCCCGATGGTAAATGGTACGGTTTTGCCCTGCGAGCTCGGGTTATTGCATACAATACCAAGCGGGTTACCGACGTGGAAGCTCCGCGATCTCTGGAAGATGTCCTGCAAAGCAAATGGAAGGGCAGGCTGGTAATGGCTGCGCCTGAGTTCGGTACCACCGGCGGGGAAGTGGCCAGTTGGTTTGCTCATTATGGTTCCGAGCGGGCAAGGGAAATCCTGCAAGCGCTCAAGGCTAATGAAGTTCGTTTAGTCGATGGTAACAGCACCGCGGTAAGAATGGTTGCCACAGGACAAGCGGACATCTGTCTTACGGATACCGATGATGTTTACGCGGCCCAGAGAAACGGCTGGCCGGTAAAAATGAACTACAACAATCAGGCCGGCGATGGGGCGCTGGCGATACCCAATACCGCCGGCGTCATCAAAGGAGCTGCCCACCCCGACCAGGCTAAACAACTAATGGACTTTCTGATCAGCGAACAACTCGAACAGATGCTTGTCCGAAGCGATTCGCATAACACACCGGTACGCCCCGCTCTTGCGCGGCAATATGGATCATACGCGATTAGGAAGCCATTGAGAATCGACTACGGGAAGATAGCCGATCAGTTGCCGACAGCTATTCAAACCGCAAGGGAGATTCTTCGATGATTGCTCAAACAGCCCACGGGAAGCTCCTGACAGCAATCTCTTTATTCCTCTGGGCCGCATTAATTTTCATGCCGTTAGCAACTCTTTTTGTCCAAACCATATCTCCAGCGGTAGAACTGGAAACAACCGGCCGGATTTCCCATCTGTTGTTTCGTTCCTTTGGTCTGGCGTTTATTATCGCCGCCGCCGCCGTTTTATTGGGGTACATTCCAGGGCTGCTGCTGGGGACACTTGGTATAGGGCGGGGTATGGGTCGGGACTTGGTGTTGTTATTACTGCTGGCGCCTCTGGTTTTGCCACGTTATGTCCTCTATTATGCCTGGGGGCTGCTGTTGAGTCCCACCACCGAACTGGGCCAATACATAGCCGCCAGGGGTGAGTTGGCCCGGTTTGTCGGCACGATTACTTCTTTGGTGGTATTGATTCTGTGGTATTGGCCTTTGGCGGCGCTGCTGATCGGGCAGGGCCGGCGAAACATTGACAGGCAAATATGGGATTGTGCCCGTCTCGACGCGAACGCTCTGGGGCGATTTAAAGAAATTACATTGCCCCTGATGGGCCGCACATTGCTTTTGGCCTTTGGGGTGTGTTTTGTCTTGTCCTTGTCCGAGTTCACGACTTTCCACCTTGCCGGCATCCAGACCATAGGCACTGAACTGGCTGTTATGTATGAACTGACAGGTTCGGAAAGTTATGTTGCCCGAACCGCCTGGCCCATCGCGGCGGCGGCTATAATTCTGGCGATTACCATGGTGAAAAGCTCACGCCCGCCGGCCTTATCGACTCCCGTAATAGATACGGCGGAATGCGAATCAGGCCGATGGCAGTGGGTAATATTGATAACGCTGTTTGGGATTTCCCTGGTCGGACCCCTGCTGCTGCTTGTCGGCAATGTTACTGGTACGCAGGCGTTTCGACAATTTTTCAAGCTGCACTTAGACGAATTGGGCTGGTCTGCGGCGATAGCATCAGCGGCCGCTGGAATGGCCCATTTGATTGCCGTCGGTTCCTTATCGCTTGAAAGAAACAGCAGAACCGGCCGATGGTTATCGCTGGTAATACAGAGTACAATTTTTCTCGCTATGTTAGTGCCGGGTTCGCTTGTGGCGGTTTCTCTGCTCAAAGTGCTTACCGCTTGCCAGGTCCCTGTCGCGTTTCGACAGAGTTGGTTCATTGTTTCAGCCGGTCAGGCGGCAAGATTCTCCGGCATATCGCTTATCCTGTTGTTTTTAATCCGCCACCGGCAAGACAGGCAATTATCGGAAATGGCCTCTTTGGACGGCGCCTCGCGGCTAAAGGCCTGGTGGTATGTGCACTTACCGGGAACCTGGCCTGTCTTTGTCGGGTCTTTCCTTCTTGTATTTATGTTCGGTATGACGGAATTGTCAACTACGATGGTACTATTACCCGCCGGCTTACCCAATTTTGCCCAGCGACTACTGAATCAAATGCACTACGCACGCGATCAACAGGTTATCGCTTCCTGCCTGATATTGATTGGCTTTTTCCTGTTACTAACGGCAGCATTGGTATTGCTGTTACGGTTGATAAGAATACGGTGTGCGATGTTGGTGATTTTCGCCGTTGGCGTATGTGGGTTAATCGGTTGCGACTCTAAATCCAACGCAACTGACCGGCCGGAGATAGTGAATGTTTTTGGCGGGACCGGACGCGGCCAAGGTGAGTTTATGTATCCACGTGCTATCGACATCGCGCCGGACGGTTCACTTTTTATCATCGATAAGACCGGAAGAATCCAGCGTTTTGACCCGGAAGGTAATTTCCTTGGTGTTTTTCAGATGCCGCTGATCGAAGCGGGAAAACCAACCGGACTGAGTTTCGCGACGAACGGCAACCTATATGTAGCCGATACGCATTATCACCGTGTTCTTATTTTTTCGTTCGATGGAAAGATTGTCGGCGAATTCGGCCGATTCGGGCAGGAGGCGGGTTGCTTTATCTATCTTACAGATGTTGCTTTTTCCGGAGATGGACGAATTTTTGTCAGCGAATATGGCGGTAATGACCGAATAAGTGTCTTTAGCGAAAAAGGGGATTTCCTATATTGTTTTGGCGCTCCCGGTAGTGGGCCGGGGGATTTTGCCCGCCCGGCTGCTCTTTGTGTTGACCGGTCGCGTGGTCGCCTTTACGTGGCCGACGCCTGTAATCATCGAATCGCGATTTACAATTTTGACGGCAAATTACTCGGATACATCGGCTCCGCCGGCAGAGCGGCGGGGCAGCTTCGTTATCCATACGATTTGGCCCTGCTGTCCGAAGGGACACTGGCTGTTTGCGAATATGGGAATAATCGTGTACAATTATTCAGCCCCGAGGGTCGAAGTCTCGGTGTTTATGGTCGTCCGGGCCGCCGGTTGGGAGAACTGGCTTATCCGTGGGGTCTGGCAGTTGATGACCGTGGCTGTGTGTTTGTTGTGGATGCGGGTAACAATCGGATTCAGGTGTGGCGATTATGATCGCGATGTACAGTTTCTATTTTGCCCAGCCGTTATGGCTGACGGCGTGCGCTCTGGTGGTGCCTATCATCTGGCTGGCCTGGCGGCATCTAACTGTGTTTGGCCCGGTTCGTCGAGTGCTCGCTATCGCTTTACGCTGCGTGGTAATAATCATTCTGGTCGCGTTATTAGCCAGGCCCAAACTCGCCAGGGAAAATCAGAATCTTTCCCTGATGGTTGTTCTTGACCGTAGTCAATCCATCCCCTCCCAACTTCAACAAGCCGGACTGGAATACCTCAATGAAGCTTTGGCTCGCAAGGTTCCGGGCGATCGGCTGGCTGTCGTTGACGTCGCCGAAGCGGCCGGCATCTCCAAATTACCCTCCAGTGATATATCCGTCAGGCAGCGAAACACCACACTTAACGGGCAGCAGAGTAAATTAGCTGATGGTGTTCAAATGGCCCTGGCTATCGCACCGGCGGATACCGCTGTCCGAATACTGCTTGTCAGCGATGGGAATCAAACTTCCGGCGACCTGAAAGAAGTCGCCAGGACCGCGGCCGCCAATGGAATTCCCATCGATGTGCTGCC
>DAOWIP010000028.1 GCA_030640865.1 Sedimentisphaerales bacterium
ACAGAGGAGATACTTTTTTTCGCTTCAGAGCAGGAAACAGAGCTTGTGTGCAATTCGCCTGAGAGCAATTGTGTCAATAGGTGTAATTGTGTATAGGTCAGGCCTAATGACTTAATAGTTTCCAGATCGTTGGAACAGGCCGGGCAATTATCGATATGAGCCGTTATTGGTGTGGGGATTCTGATTTCCAGGTCCCTGATGGAAAGGGCAGGGAGGAATGGCCTTACAGTATGACAATTGACATGCCGATCAATATATGCAAAATGAAGTTTCAGGCTTGAAATAATAACAGAATCGGTTTCTATATGCTTATGTTCTCCATAGTTGGTTTTCTTTGCCAACTCATCTTTCAGTCGATTAATCTCATCCTGGCAATGTCCGCAACGGTTGATATGTTCTAATATTTTACCAGGAGTAAGTTCTTTGGCTTCACCGCAAATATAATCATAATAATGTGGCAGAGCCTGACTGCATGTCGAATTAGAATCAGATTTAATCATTCCGATTACCCCCTTCGGTAACTAATACTCTACGAATTTTGTTAAGCCCAACCGAAAGATACCTGCTGACAGACCTCTTTTTCACACCCATCTTCCTGGCCGTCTCCATAATATTATAACCGTTCACATGACGTAACTCAATAGCTTGGGCTTCACTGCGAGAAACATGTTTTTTTATTGTACGGAATATTTTTTCAATTTCTTCCGTTTTACTTATGTGAACTTCCGATCCGTTTTTTGTCGTTTTCAGTTCGATATGTTTGGCATATCTATGTATTCGTGCCTGGTACCTCTTTGCCCTGCGGCTGGCATCTATTATATCATTTGTTATAGCTCGATAAAGGTAGCCCCTAACGTTTGTTACACCAAGTGGTATGGGTTTGGTATTCAAAGATAGAAAGAAATCCTGAAATATGTCATCCGCCAGGTTTTTATCTTTGACGTGAAATCCAATAACTGTGCGGATAAATCCTGCATGCTCTTCAAGAATGCCAGCGGCATTCGCAGTATAAGTATTGTTCTCGCATAGAGTTGCGTTTGCTAATACCACTTTAACCTAACCCCCAAGGACTCACCTAAAAAACATCAAATTTGAATAATGATTACAGCAAATATACCTTCAGGATATAGTTTTACCCCGTTTTATGCAAGGATAATTATGCATTCAGGTTACAATGAATCGCCACGTAAATTTGCAAAAACTCATCTAAATCCCTATTATTTCAGAAGTAATAACAACCAATAAAGAAAGGCTATTAATGCCTGCGAAAGCCCAAATCTTTAACCAAGGCCGCAAATACCAAGGATAACGAAGCTACTTTTTTGCCGAAATCATTAAGGATTCTGCGCAATTATAATCGAATATTTTTCATACAAGCCTATAAATAACATGTACTTATGTCAATTATGCAATTTTATTAAAATGTGCAACATGGCATTGATACAGGTTATTGTTTCTTTTTGGGATGAAAGCCGAACGGCTCTTTGTTTTTTTGCTTCGACGGCGGGGCCATAAGCTGCCGGATCGCCTCGAAAACCACCCTGAACTTTGTGTCGTATTTTTTCTCCAGATTGTCTAATTTTCGGGCTAATTCTGTGTTGGACGCCAACATTTGCCGCAAGCGGACGAAGGTTCGCATAATCTCGACATTGACCTGTACCGCCCTTGGGTTGTGTAATACACTGGATAACATCGCCACGCCCTGTTCTGTGAAAGCGTATGGCGCATACCTGCGACCGCCCCAGCTTGAGATGCCAGATTGGCATTTCAAGTCTTCAAATTCATCATTGGTAAGCTGAAACATAAAATCATCAATTCTTTTCTGCTGTTATTCGCTCAGACCATCTCCGCCTTCATCATAAGTTTTAATAAGACCCATTATGTCCTGCCTGATATTACCCGGCAGACTCGGCCAGGCCTTGATAAGACATGCCAAATCGGGGTATTCCTGCAACAAAAGCGCCAAGTTCTCCGCCAAGTCGATTTTGTCCTTTTCTGTAATCCCCTTATTTTTCAAGAGTTTGTGAATATCCGGCAACGGTTTAGGAAACCGGTGCTCTATCCTGGCTGAACTACGGGCGCTTAGCTGTCTATCATCGCGGATTGTATCCGAATTGCCGCATATAGTACACATAGATTTTTGGTGACTATACGTAAGAAGTTATCGCAATAATCGCGATTAGCGGGTATCATCTCCTGTGATGGACACCAATATAATAACAGGTTGTGTTATTGTCGGCTGTGCCCTGTCAGCTATCACGGCGTTGACCTTTTGGTCCCGCCGGAGGATAAACCGTATCGCTGACAAGGGTTACCGTACAGCCCGTCAAACGCTGAAGGGATTGAATGGTAACAAATAGCTCATCAGAGACAGAGGTCCCTAATCTCCCCGTTGCCGCTCCTCACGGTGAACTTTCGCGTGAACTGTCTCTCTTCAAGATCACTATGATGGGCTTAGGCATGATGATAGGCGCCGGAGTGTTCATCGGTATGGGTATCTCAATAGGCCAGGCGGGGCCCGGCGGAGTTGTCCTGACCTTCGCCCTGAACGGCCTGCTCGCCATATTCACCGCCATGTCGTTCGCCGAACTCAGCTCAGCAATCCCTCACGCCGGCGGTGTGTATAATTTCGCGCGTATAGGCTTCGGCCGTCCCGCCAGTTTTCTGGCTGGGTGGATGGAATGGTTTGCCTCAAGCGTCGCAGGCTCAATGTATGCGCTGACCTTCGCGATATACACTGTCCGTTTTCTCGACCATCTCGAAGTGCTCACCTGGCTGCCTGTATCCGTACAGGTATTCGAAAAGTTCATCGCCGTATTTACCGCCGCCCTGTTTGTCTATATAAACTTCCGCGGCGCCTCCGAGACAGGCAAAATCGGGGCAATCATAACAATCGGTCAAATCATATTCGTGTTGGCAATCGGCATAGTCGGAGTTGCCGCCGCCATGAAAGACCCCACCCGCCTGACTAACTTTACACCCTTCATGCCGAACGGCTGGTCGCGACTGCTCGTTACCATGGGCTTCACTTATGTCGCCTTCGAAGGCTACGAAGTTATCGCCCAGGCCGGGGATGAAACTATCGAACCCAAAAAAAATCTGCCCAAGGCAATGCTCTACTCTGTCCTTATCGTAACCTTACTGTACGTCCTTATCGCCTTTGCCACCGTTGTATCGATAAAAGTTACAGACCCCGACCTGGCCGGTGTTCAACCCTGGCAATGGATCGGCAGCTTCGCGGAAAAAGGTTTCGGCGAAGCCGTTGCCAAGCTTATGCCTGCCGGTAACTTCATACTTACCCTGGCTGTGATTTTCTCGTCCACATCAGCCCTGAACGCAACCACCTATTCGGCAACCCGCGCCTCCTACGCACTGGGCCGGGACAGGATGCTGCCCGGGTTGTTCTCAGCCATACATAAACACCGTAAAACTCCATACGGCGCCCTTGCGGGTACCGCCGTGATTATGCTGGTTGTGATAACCATGCTGCCCACTGTAGATGTCGCCTCCAGCGCCAGTATTATGTTCCTTTTCCTGTTCTTTATGGTGAACCTGTGCGTAATCAAAATCCGCCGCAATATGGCGGACGAACTGATCTATGGATATGTTATGCCGCTGTTTCCAATATTTCCGATCCTCGCTATAATATGCCAGGCGATATTGGCCGTCTGGCTCGTGCACATGAGCCTGATCGCGTGGATTGTGGCCCCTGTCTGGATAATCGCAGGCGTTATCATATACAGAACTTATTCAAGATCCCATGTGGTCTCGACCGCCGATGAAATATTCGTACTCGAAGAAAAAAAACACTACGCTGAGGATATTACCGGTAAATACCCAATCATGGTAGCAGTGGCAAACCCTGACAATGCCGCCGGGCTGCTCCAGAGTACCTACCGACTCTGCGGCGCCAAAAACGCGCACGTGGAACTCATACACATGGTCCCGGTTCCCGACCAGGTCTCACTGCGCGACGCCGAAAAATACACCCAGCCCGGCAAGGAAGCCCTGCTAATTGCTATGCGGTATCTATCGAAGCGATTTCCCATAAGCACGACCCTGAGATATTGTCGTAACACCGGCCGCGGAATCGTGTCCGCCATACGCGAAAAGAAAATAAAAATGCTCGTACTCGGCTGGCACGGCCGACCTTCGACATCCATCTTTAACATCGGAGCCACAATAGACCCTATCATAGAACAGGCTCCCTGTAACATTGTCGTCTTCAAAGACTGCGGCCAAAACCAGACCTTTAAGAATGTACTTGTCCCACTGGCCGGCGGCCCTAACGGCCCCCTGGCGCTGGAAATCGCTGCGATATTAAACGACAACCCGTCGGAAAAAGCAGGGAAGACAGGAAAAGATGGAAAGATTACCGTATTGACAGTTGACACCGGTAAAGGTACATTCAATTTGGATAAATTCATTAACGATCAGGCCGACCGCCTGAACCTTGACCGTAACAGATTCAACGCAAAAATACTGAAAGCAAAAGACCCGGCCTCGGCCATCCTGCAGGAAACCCAAAACTACGACCTGGTCGTAATGGGAACAACACAAAAATCTTTTATTCTGCAATTCGCAACAGAGTCGATCCCTGAAGAAATCGCTCGCAGATGCGGTAAGCCAACAGTAATCGTAAAATCAGATGTGGGAGTCAGGTCCTGGATTAAACGCTGGATTTAATAGCGGAAATGGTAACCGCTCACGGTTTCTTTTCCTCAAGTAGGGCGGGCCTGGGCGCCGTGTTTATTAGCCCTCGCTGTTAAGCGAGGGTTTTAGCCCCCGATGTAAAATCGGGGAATTCTTCTTTTTATTAGGCCCGAAGGGCCGAAAGAACGCATAGCCGGGGGCGTAAGCCCCCGGAAGAGTTGCGACAACCACTATTAAAGCCCTGAAAGGGCGAAAGAAAACAACCTGAAAAAAGTGTGAACGATTACCAGAAATGTAACATAGGAGATGTACAAATGGAACAGCAAAGCACCCATAGAAGCAACCGTCCCACGAAAGGAACCTATCGCACGTTTACCAGTATCATCGGCTTTGTCCTGGCACTGATGGTCGCTGTTGAGTGTCAGGCTCAAGAACAGAAAGCCGATACGATCCTGAAGAAAATCGGTGTTTCTCGCGGTATCTGTGTTCTGCTCGGCGATACAAAATGCGAAACCGCAATCGCTCTGGCCCAAAAAAGTAAGTTGCTGATCTATCTCCAGTTGCCCCGTGCAGAGGACGTTGAAGCGGCTCGGCGAGCAGCCGACACGGCCGGTTTTTACGGGCCGCGGATTTATGTCGAAAAGGGTTCTCTGGACAGGATTCACCTGGCTGACAATCTGGCCGACGCCGTTATTGCCGTGGGTAAGACAACAAAGCTCATAGATGAGACCGAAGTGCTCCGCGTACTACGGCCCCAAGGTAAAGCGTTAATAGGAAAAAAAGAACTTACAAAACCGTTCCCTGATGGTATTGACGATTGGAGCCACCCCTATCACGGGCCCGACAATAACCCTCAATCCCAGGACCGCCTTGCACGCGCACCCTATCTTACGCAGTTTCTGGCCAATCCGCGTTATGCGCCGGTTCCCCAGGTAGCCGTCGCCTCAGCCGGCCGGGTCTTCAAGGCCTTCGGGCATATCGCCCCACATCCGCGGGAGGAACCTTACCTGAACCAGCTCGTGGCATTCAACGGGTATAACGGTACAATCCTTTGGAAACGCCCCTTGGCCGAGGGGTACATGGTGCACCGTAACACAATAATCGCCACCCCCAACGTCTTATATGTTGGTGATGATAAATCCTGCAAACTCATCAATCCCGTCACAGGGGCGATGATGGACGAGATTATCCCCCCGACAGAAATTACCGGCGGTACTTTCTGGAAATGGATGGCCCTGGAAAACGGCATTCTGTACGCTATGGTCGGCAGGCAGGAACATAAGGACCCACCTACCCATTGCTGGAAACGCACCGAGCATGGCTGGCTCTGGAACCAGGTTTCCGAGGGTTTCAACCTACCTGAAAATCCCTGGGGATTCGGCCATACTATCCTGGCCGTCGATCCGAAAAGCCAAAAAGTCTTATGGCACTATCATGAAGATAAACCCATCGACAGCCGGGCCGTTTGTATGAAGAATGGCAGAATTTTCCTCTTCGGATACAAAGGAGTCAACCAAGGCGGGGCTTTCCTGACCTGCCTGGATGCGAAAACCGGCAAACCCTTCTGGCGCAAAACACCGGAAAAAGACCCTGAATTGTTCCAGGCCATTGGAAAATATCTCAACCGTCAGGATTGGCGCACAAATTTTCGGACCACGGCCTTTCTTAAATGTTCCGACGAGGCACTCTATTTCGCTGGTCCGCAGGTGGAGAAACTACTGGCTGTCTCGACTGGGGACGGTAGTATTCTCTGGCAAAATCCATATAGTAATTTTCAGTTAGTCCTGCGGGACGATGGGCTTTATGGTTTCAGTGGACCAGCCGACAGACAACTCAGCGAAAAACTGGACCCGATTACCGGCGAGGTGTTGGCTCGATTGAAGACGGCCCGCCGAGCCTGTACTCGTCCGACCGGCTCTATCGACTCCATTTTCTATCGTGCTTGTGGAGGAACGACTCGTTTCGACACAGCCAAAGGCAGTGCCCATTGGATTTCGCCCATGCGACCCCCATGCTTCGACGGTGTAACCATCGCCAACGGCCTGCTCTACTGGTGGCCTTTTGTATGCGACTGCCAGCTTACGCTGTATGGTATCACCTGTCTGGGGCCGGCGGGGAATTTTAACTTCAGTCCCTCGGCTCAACAGGCGGAACGGCTGGAAACAAATGTCCCGGACCTTAGGCAAGTCGCGCCTTTCTCTATGTCGCCGGCTGACTGGCCGACCTTCCGCGCCGACAATACCTGCTCGGCAACTTCCACCGCCGCTATTGCTGATACCTGCGATATTCTTTGGCAATATAAACCGAACACAAAAATTATTCCCACACCCACGGCTCCCGTTACGGCCGGCGGTTTGGTTTTTACCAGTGGATTCGACGGCATCGTCCGCGCCTTCGACGGGGCAAGCGGGAAATTACGATGGAAGGCCTATACAGGCGGTCCGGTCCGCCTGCCGCCCACCATCTGGAAGGGACGAGTACTGGTCGGTTCCGGCGATGGATGGGCCTATGCCTTTGAGGCCGCGACCGGACGACTACTCTGGCGATTCCGCGGGGCGCCCGCAGAACGTAAGATACCCGTTTATGGGACGCTGATGTCCACCTGGCCGGTTGCCGGCGGAGTGTTGGTCGATGACGACGGCACCGCCTATCTGGCCGCTGGGATCGCTAATTATGACGGTACGCACGTCTATGCCCTCGACGGGGCCACCGGAAAATTGAAATGGCAGAACAATACATCGGGCCATCTCGATCCGGAGGCCAACTGCGGCATTAGTGTTCAGGGCCATCTGCTCCTTCACGACGGTAAACTATATATGCCCGGTGGCACTTCCATCTCACCGGCTGTCTATGACATCGCCGATGGTAAATGTCTCAACGACACATCCTGGCTTCATCAGACGGGGAGGAGAAATAATATCATCGTCTCATCATGCCCACGTGGCTGGGAACTGTCCCTGGTCGCGGATAAAGTCGTGGTCAGCGGTCAGCCCTACTACGGAGATCCCCGTTATCCCGTGTACGACCCATCCGTCAGCAGTAAGATACATTTGGCCTCAGCCGGCGAGCGAGACATCGTCTGGTTAGATAATCAGAAGCTAATGTGCTTTGCGACTATTGACAGGCAGTTATTACGAAACTGCGTAACGGGCACCAAGGTTGCCACCCGTCACGTAATCCAGAATTGGGGAAAACTTAAAATTCCCGATAAGCCGTTGTGGCAGCAGAAGTGCGACGGCAGTGTTGCTATAGCAGTATGCCGCAATGCCGTTCTGGTGGCCGGGCAATCAGAAATCACTGCGATAAACATTCAAAACGGTGAAAAGATGTGGTCGCAGCCATTGCCGGCTTCGCCTGTGCCCTGGGGCCTGGCCGTGGACCGTGATGGCCGTGCTATTGTTTCACTGAAAAATGGACAGGTGCTCTGCTTCGGCACCGACCGCCGGGTGGCCGCACGCTGATTATAAAAACTTATCTTAAATGTATAGGAATTGGTTTTTTTGATAGGTTTTACAGGATAAATAAAGTAAAGTGGTGAGTGGTGAAGTAAATGATTTTAGGCTTGTAGGGTGGGCTTCAGCCCATGCTGTATTATGCCATTTTTGGCCGACTTTTTGGGATTTGAGTTATTAAAGGAGATTTACAAATGGAATGGCAAAATATCTTTAGAAGAAATCGTCAGGTAAAGGAAATCTCTCGCGCAATTATTAGTATCATCTGTATTGTCTTGGCACTGATGGTCGCGGTTGAGTGTCAGGCTCAAGAACAGAATGCTGATACGATCCTGAAGAAAATCGGTGTTTCTCGCGGTATCTGTGTTCTGCTCGGCGATACAAAATGCGAAACCGCAATCGCTCTGGCCCAAAAAAGCAAGCTGCTGATCTATCTCCAGTTGTCCCACGCAGAAGATGTAGAAGCCGCCCGCCAGGCGGCCGACGCGGCTGGTTATTACGGGCCGCGGATTTATGTCGAAAAGGGTTCGCTGGACAGGATTCACCTGGCTGACAATCTGGCTGACGCGGTTATTGCCGTGGGTAAGACAACAAAGCTCATAGATGAGACCGAGATGCTTCGCGTGCTA
>DAOWIP010000322.1 GCA_030640865.1 Sedimentisphaerales bacterium
AAAGATTATGGTTTATTCTATTCTTCTTCAAAAAAGTGTTTTTCGATAACTTTGCACGTCCTCTTAACCATGTTAGGTCTTCTGTGAAGGTAATTATTTGTAACACCTTCTATCAAATGTCCCATTAATAATTTTGTTTCAAAAAGGAGTGTAGGATCATAATCTACTGGCACAGTTTGAGCGGAATCACGAATATTCTCAAATTTAACTACATCATCAACTCCTGCCCTTCGCCTTTCTCTTCTCCACCATTTTTGAATATTGCGAGGTTTAATTGGGTTCCCATCATTATTTAGAAACAAAAACTCTGTATCATTATCTTGATTTGCCTGCATTTCTTGAATAGATTGTATGGTTCTATCCCACAGTATTGCAACTGATATCACGCCTGTTTTGATTCTTGGCTTTGAAAGAGACTTATCAATTAAATTTATGTCAGTATTACTTCTGCCTTTGCGTGGTTTTATTCTTATGTCTGCAACCTCAGTTTCTTTCATACCACAATTCAGAGCAATTAGCATCACCGCCCGATATATTTTATCTTTCGTGTTATTAAGTATTTTTAAATAATCTTCTTTGGCTATTGGTTTAGGATCATAGTTGGTGGCCTTAGGATAATTAAAATTACAAATGCTGCGAATATATTTCACACAATCTTTATCTGATGCTTTCAACTTTATTTCTTTGAATACTATATTAAAAACTGTTGCAACTAAGGATAAACGAATATTAATTGTTGTATCAGTCCATTTCTTTTGCTTTGCTTTGGCGTATACCCAATCTTCATATTTATCAAAATGGTCTTCATTTAGCTGGCTAATCATTTTAACATTAACAATCTTTTTGAATTCAGACCAATGAAGACTCCCTTCTCTAATATATGCTTTAGTTACTGGTTTGCGTCTCTTCTCAAAATACAGAACACCTAAATCATCCAATGTGATAGACTTTTCTGTTTTAAATGTTCCTTTTAGTTCAATGGGAAGATTAAGTCTTTTTCGTGCCTCTACTATATCATATAAAATAAGTTCCCTTGCTTTAGCATATATATATGACTCTGGAATCTTTATCAGGGGAGTGGATTGCCCTTTAATTTCACCTTTTCGAAATTTTAAATTAAGTTCGGTAAGTCTCTTTAAATATTTATCTTCAGATTCATTTTCCTTTTTCAAGAATCCATCATCAATTACATATCGAACAGATTTCTTTGTTCTGTCTTTCTCTATACCGTGATAATATTCTCCCTTTCTTTTCCCCTCCCATTGTTGAAAAAGAAAAATAGCCTCCTCTTTATCACTCCCAAAATTTTCTTTGCGGATACCTTCTGATTTCCAATGTGTGTTGAAATAGCGATTGTTAGAAGCATCAAATGACAAACCAACTACAGGTTTGCGTTCTTTGTCAGTGACATAATTAGGTGGTCTTCCTCTACTCTTCTTCTGCACCTTTAGAATACCTTTAGATTATGATGATAGACACCAATATGATCTATTATGATGACACCGTCAAAAGTATAAAAACCTGCGTTTATGGTTCAATAATCAAGACGCCTTAAACTTTTGACACCAGCGTCTATTATAAAAAAAGATGAGGAAAAAGGGAAGAATAAAACTTGGAATAAAACTTTTTGACCACGACTCCATACCATAACCCACTTGTAATAAATAGGTTATGGTAAATCGGGGAGACAAGATTTGAACTTGCGACCTCTGCGTCCCGAACGCAGCGCTCTATCCAAGCTGAGCTACTCCCCGTGGCTAATAAGTAGCACCAACTCCCCAGTCTAATGGAAATAAATGGTTTTGCCAAGAAAATTAAACAAAATTAGTTATGTAGGATGGGGCTGTTAATACGTAAGTCCCGTAGGGACAAATGATAATAGCCCAGCGATTTATCGCTGGGAAACCTGTTTTTATATTATTTCAGTCCCGCAGGGACGATTGAAAATAGGTAACCCTTCACTCGTATGCTATTGAAAAAAGTAACTATTCAGCCATGTGCAATAGTCTTGCAGGGTGGTCTTGCTTGGGAGGAAAGAAGAATATATAATTGAACCGGCAGTGTCAAATTACCGATAATGCTAACGGTGGTTATAATGATTGCTTCGGTGATTAACTACCGATAATATACAGGCTGGAATGATGTTATGGCATTGGCCGGGAGAATAATTATGCCGGAAACTACCGAATTTCAGACGGAAATGAATGTGTATAACATTTCTTCGGAAAACCTGGACGAACTGCTGGAAAAGGAATGGCTGCTTACTAACGACCGTGGCAGTTACGCCGCCGGGACAGTGCTGGGCTGTAACACTCGCCGGTATCACGGCTTACTGGTCGCTTCTTTGCTGCCGCCTGTCGAGCGTATAGTAACCTTGTCGAATTTATTGGAGACTATTCATTACCAGGGCCGAACCTGTGAGCTTTCCAACTTCGAGTTTTCTGACAGGCTGCATCCTCAGGGTTATCGTTCACTCCGACAGTTTCGTCAGGATACTGGTGTGCATTTCCGATACGAGCTGGACGATCTTGTGGTGGAGAAGTCTATTTATTTGGCCCACGATCAGGACCTGCTGGCTGTTACGTATGATTTCTCCGGTTCTGTCGAAGGGGGGCGATTTTCCATAATGCCGTTGATAGCCTTGCGGGACTTTCATTCTTTGCAGTCGTCTTCGACTTCGTTGAGTATGGATCAGACTGACGATGTATATACTGCCCACGTACTCGACCCACACGGGCCTGCCGTCCATTTTCACTGTCCTGACGCGACCTTTGAAGGAAGCGACAATTGGTGGTACGCCATGCGTTATCGCAGGGAAGCCGCCCGCGGCCAACACGATTATGAAGATGTCTGGGCCGCCGGCTCATTCCAAACCGATTTCGTTTGTCCCGCCCGCGTTACGCTCATCGTTCAGGCTACCGCCGGACTTCAGCGACCAGGCCCACTGGACATCGATGTGGACGAACTGATCAATTCGCTGCGCAGCCGTCGAGAGAAATTATATACCTGGGCCGAGGTCCGCGACGAACATGATAAAAAGTTGGTCAGGGCCGCCGATCAGTTCATTGTTCGCCGCCGGATCAGTGAGTCTCAAATCTCCACCAGTATCCTTGCCGGGTATCATTGGTTTGCGGATTGGGGCCGTGATACCTTTATCTCACTGCCGGGACTACTGTTGGAAACCGGACGTTTTAGTGAGGCCAGGGAAGTGCTTGTCACTTTTGGCTCGGTATTGAACGAGGGAATGATCCCCAATTGTTTCGACGACTACGGTGGCCAACCTCACTACAACAGTGTGGACGCTTCGCTCTGGTACGTCATGGCGGCCTACCGCTATTTGCTTGCCACTGAGGATGAGCAGACTTTCAATAAGCATTTCCGACCTGTTGTGGAGCAAATTGTCGAGGCATATCGGGATGGAACCAGGTTTAATATTCACGCCGACGATGACGGCCTGATTGTCTGCGGTGACGCCGAAACACAATTAACCTGGATGGACGCACGCTGTAATAACGTCTCATTCACTCCGCGATATGGCAAGCCGGTCGAGGTCAATGCTCTTTGGGTTAATGCTCTGCACATTCTTGCCCAGACCGCGTCTGACAAGGTCCGACGCCGCTATTGGCTTGATCAGGCTCAGTTAGCCGAGAAAAGTTTCCGTAAGTTGTTTTGGAATACCGACCAGAGTTGCCTTTATGATTGTATCATGCCGGACGGATCGCCGGACGCTTCTGTGCGTCCGAACCAGATTTTTGCTGTTTCGCTGCCGTTTTCGTGTCTTGATTCCGAACAACAGCTTTCTGTCGTACGGACCGTTCAGGAGCACCTGCTCACCCCTTATGGTCTGCGTAGTCTCAGTTCTCAGGACAGTCGCTACTGTGGCCGCTATCAGGGCGATCAATACAGCCGCGATTCCGCTTATCATCAGGGTACTGTCTGGGGCTTTCTGATGGGGCCTTTTATCGAGGCTTTTCTGAAGGCCAACCAGTTCTCGCCCGAATCCGCAAGGCAGGCGTATGATATGATTACTCCGCTGCTGGACCATCTTGATAATGATGCCTGCCTTGGCAGCGTCTCTGAAATATTCGACGGTGACCCGCCTCATCAACCACGTGGTTGCATCGCTCAGGCCTGGAGTGTCGCCGAACTCCTCCGCGTCAAAAAGTTGCTTATGCAATCCTGAAAATTGTGGGGGGCATGCCTATGCTGTGCCACGGCCATCCTGGCCGTGCTTAGTATATACGCCGACTGGGTGGCAGCCACCGAGTCTTCGAGGTGGATGGCTTATTGGGTGGCATGCTTTACGCGTAGGGGCGACCCCCTGTGGTCGCCCAAAAACGCCATTATGGTATTCCAATTGGGCGCCACCTTTCCGCCGGCGGCGGAGAGGTGCTCCTGTCTTCTCTTCTCTTTTCTTATCTGTAATACTATCTTGTAATTCGGGCTTGCTGAATAAATCACAACTTATGTATTGACAGGCAGATACGTCGCCTTTATACTGTATCAAGTGAACGGGATTATCATAAAATGGATTAAAACCCTTGCACTTGGAGACACGGATGTATCGCAAAGACAACCCACATCAGATGAAATTCCAGAATTTGTAACCGTTCACAGTTTTTTTAAAAAAAGCGTAAACGTGGCGGACAGTTCGGACATCGCGCACGCAAATATCTTGACCCTATCACAGGCCAGATACACATTGCGCCTATGCCCGATGAAATTCGCAAAGGCTCTCTGTTGGGAGCCAGGTTCACCACGATGATTGCCTTTTTGAAGTCGGGTTGTCATGGGTCTTATGGCACGATTCGGCAATTCTGCAAGGAGATGTACGGAATAAACATTTCGCGTGGCATGTTGAACAAGGCCGTACAGAAAGTCTCCAAAGCATTGCAGGAACCTTACGAACAATTGTATGCACAGTTGCCGTATGAGGACTATCTGGGCGTGGACGAGACAGGCCACAAGAATGAAGGTAAGCTGCACTGGAGTTGGTGTTTCCAGAACAGCAATTACTGTGCTAAAAACCGTGAACGGTTACAATAATTCCCTATGTCAACCACAATACCTTCGGGCGTAAAATAATCAACGTTACACTTTTTTTCACTGAGTCGCGTCAGCACTACCACTGGACAATTTATCCAGTCCGCATAGCGTAAATCATCAATCCCCGGCCCGGCCAATTCCCACGATCGCCACTTATCGGTATGACAATGCCATCGGGCAATGCACAAGACCCCGTCTCGGACCATTTGTGCCGATTCGACATATTGATTATCACCTTGACGGCTGCCGGGTTCATATTTTTTAAATACGATTTTGTCCTGCTCAAGAAAACTCAGACCTCCTGTTTCGCTGGTCGTATCACAAAAATCCTGTTGCAGGAACATCTTTATCTGTCCGGCAAATTCCTTTTGCGACAGACTTTCCAGCAGAAGTTTTATTCGTATTAAGTCGGTATAACGCAGAAGGTTACATTGGTCAATAAAGCCTTCCGCATAGTCGTCCGACGCCCCTTTATAGCTGTATGGCCGCTTGGTATGTTCCAGTTCCGCCAGCCGTAGATGAATTCTGCCGATCAGTTTTGCCCGTGAAACATTCAACTTTTTCTCATTGATAGCCGCCAGCAGATAACTATCACGGACGTCAAAAACGTATCCTTCCCGCCGGCGAAGTAGTAATGCCCGCTGTCGTAGCTTCTCCAACTGTTCCTCGGTCAAAATTGTTTGCTGCAATCGGCATTGATAATATCTCATAATATTCGTCGGCACATAACCGAACTGCCCCGCCCAGAACTGTAATTCCTCTATGAAATCATCCTGTATCGGCAGTGCCTTTATCTCGGTTATAACTTCCGAACGGTTATTTTGTTCGAGCAGACAGACCAGAGCCGCTATTCTCGTTTTCAATTGTTTGCCGTCGGCCAAATATTCAAGTGCGACTTTTTTTATTGGTTTTCCTGCTATTGATTCAACTGCTCGAACAATTGCGGTTTTGTCTTTCAGCAGTTCCGCTTCCGGCTCAGCCAGGGATAATATAAGATATGATATAGCCTTTTCATCGCCCAGCTTCACCAGGGCGTCGATTATTTTTCCGCGAAGTTGCTTTTCGCTCGAATTGAGCAAAGCTGCCCCCAGCCATTGGGCCGCTTCATCTCGATAATAATCTGTAACGATATATAGCACTCGCTGCCGGATAAGCGGTGAATTCATTGGCGAACCTACTACCTCGGCAGAGACCGCCCCCAGCTTTTTATATTGATCGGTGTCCAGCTCCCGCCGGACAACTTCATCGAGCACTCTTATGCGAAGCTGATCGGCCAACTCCCGGTTCCCCGCCGACTCTATCAGAGTGTCCGTACTCCACCGCGGTATTGTTGAGCTTAAACAACCAGCCGACACAGCCGCAAAAACGACTATTATCCATTTGGGAATTAAAGGGGTCAGACACCTTTTTTGGCCGGGTGGCAGCGTCTGTCCGCAGACAGGCGGTGGCAACTTTCTATTATTCGTCATTGATTCGTCATTCTGATTTCTTAATTCGTCATTATCTTCGTAGGGTGGGGCTTTGCCCCACGCGATTAGTAGCCCCCGATGTAAAATCGTGGGATTCTTAGGCACTCTAACAAAACTTGTAACGCGGGCGTCTCGCCCGCACTCGTTAGGGCGATTCGCCATAACGAATTATAGTTTTGTTAGAGCCTCTTAATATCTCTTCCTTCGATCTTGTTTTAGAGGGATGGGCCCAAAAAAGTCGCCCCATCCAATAACTTTGCCGTTCTGCAAAGCAATAGGTGTTAATTCATCCTTCATTATAACTCCATCGTTATCTTTTAAATCGGTGTAATACCAAAGAATTAATAAGGTGTCATCACCATAATTTCGTGTTTCAGATCGATAGGGGTTTGAGCAGACAATATGTGGCCCCATAAATTCAGTTGTCTCGGCATAGCCCGCGAGAAGCTCTCGTACTTCACTCTCCGTCATACCTATTTTTATCTTTTGGGCTATTGCCTGACGGTTTAT
Source organism: Sedimentisphaerales bacterium (assembly GCA_030640865.1). Classification (GTDB taxonomy): domain Bacteria; phylum Planctomycetota; class Phycisphaerae; order Sedimentisphaerales; family SM23-30; genus DAOVXR01. Next base: position 7,026 of record DAOWIP010000322.1, read on the forward strand.
TTCTCGACGATTTCTCAGTACTGATTGATTTTCAGCGATAAGCCCACAGCCGCTAACGACAGCCAGCAAAAAAATGCTGCTCGACAGTAGTAATTTACGTATGACCATAATAATCCCTTTCTAAAAGTTGGTTAGGGTACGATGTATCGCACCATACTTTTCTTGGTGTCGCCTTTTCGCGCCTACTTTTCGGGAGCTTCAACAGGAACGAAATAGAGCATGAATTTGACATCCTTCAAATCAATACCAAGGAGTTGTTTTACTTGAGCCGGGTCCATAGCTCCTCCTCCAAATTCTGCTTTATCTCCTGAATTCAGAGATTTCGTTTCGAGTATCTTCTGAGTGCTTTCCTCGACCCAATAGGCGGTTCCATTTGCCGGAGCAACATACTCTATTTCAAAACCTCCACCAACAAGATACTGGTGTTTGGGAATGCCGTTTGAATTAAACGCCTTATTGAAAGATGGTCCTCCATAACATCCTGCCGCACTCAACGACAGAGCCAGCAATAAAGTTGCAAGAGTAATTTGGCTACTTGATTTC
>DAOWIP010000522.1 GCA_030640865.1 Sedimentisphaerales bacterium
ATTGGCGGTTCACCTCGGCGACGAACTTGTCCCGCCCAAGCTCTCTGGTTTCCTCCGGCGTGATTGCCTGGCCGAACTGGACATTTATACGTCCCATCCCCGGCAGTGTCTGATGACGCGGCCACACCTCAAACGCCCCGTCAACCACCACCGGCACTGTCGTTGCCCCCGATCGCCGAGCGATTAATTCAAAGCCGCTTTTGATCGGGCGAATTCGCCCATCCTCGGTGCGAGTCGCTTCGGGGAACATCATTACTGCGCGGCCCGCTTTGAGCCGTCGGATAATCTCTTTGATCGCCCGCGTGTCCGCCCGGCCCCGATGTACCGGAAAGGCGTTCAGCGACCGGATATAACTACCGAACCAGCGGTTATGAAACAAACTATCACGCGCCATATAGTCCAACTCCCGCGACAAAGACAGCCCGCACAGAATAGGGTCCAGAAAACTCTGATGATTGCTTAACAGCAGCATACCTCCATCTATCGGCACATTCTCCCGGCCGAAGACACGCACGTTATACAACGCACTGAAAACAACCTGCGACCCACGTTGCCAAAAAGAATAATATAATCTCATCTCTTTCCTGTTCTACTGTATTTCCGCAACAGGGGATAATTATCCATCACATACACTCACTAACTATTTGATATAATTTCTCGACCACTTCCTCAAGTGTCATCTCCGAGGTATCGACAATTATCGCGTCCTCAGCCGGCTTGAGGGGTCCGACCTGACGGTTGGTATCGCGTTGGTCCCGCTGCCGCTGCGCTGCGCGGACTTCCTCATAGCTGATCTCAACTCCTTGTTCCCGCAATTGTTGCTTGCGCCGCCGTGCACGGCATTCCGGCGAGGCGTCTATGTAGAACTTGAACCGGGCCTCCGGAAAGACCACCGTTCCCTGATCACGCCCTTCCGTAACCAGCGAGCCAAGCCGTCGGCCGATTTCCCGTTGCCGTCGGACCAACTGCTCCCGAACCTCGGCCGCACCGGCCGGATAATGCGCCTGTTCGGTAACCAGCGGTGAACGAATCTCGTCGGTAACCTCCCGGCCGTCCAGCCGGATTCGGCTTTGGCCTTCTTCGAAGGTAACGTCAATTACGCTTTGTTCCGCTATCCGGGCCAGGGCTGTGTTGTCATCCAGTGGGACATTTTTCTCCATCGCCACCAGCGTTACCGCCCGGTACATAGCTCCTGTGTCGAGATACGCCACGCCCAGCCGCTCAGCCAAACGGGCCGCCACGGTACTTTTACCCGCCCCCGCGGGACCGTCGATGGTAATAATCAGACGATTTCCCATTGAAAAATATTATATCAGCCACTCCGGTTGATGACAAGACAACCTTTGCATAGTGGTCGGTTGAAATAATTATTTAGGATTTGCCAAACATTGTGTGGCAGCCGCCGAGTCTTCGAGGTGGATGGCTCAACAGATGGGTGGCGCCTTTCTGTATTTCAGAGAGAGGTCGTTATAACCCGAACAATTTAACAACCTCCGTCTCAAAATAAAAAAAATTGGATAATAATACTATTAACCCAAAAACTATGAAAGTTTGCCCCACCTGAAAACCGATGAAAGTCATGTGAGGAAATTATTGCTCTAACCTTTTTCCGTGTATGCCGGAGGACCGCTGGAAGTCAATACAGGTTGGACTTATACCGGTAATTTCTTTTATGAGGCAGAATGAGGCAACTATGCATTTAGCGATCGGCCATTATTCCATTGGTTCAAACGACGGCGTTAATACTGTAATTTGGCGCACTATCAACGAATTGCAGTATATCAATCCCGACCTGCGGATTACTCTTTTTGGACAGGCTGCGCCTGCTATTGACCAGTTTCTGCCCTGGAAGAGCGGCAAGCTCATGTACCGCAATATCGAGGAACTCTCGCCGGACTATCGCGTACCGGGACTGGAGAGCAAAAGCGTCCAGATACAGCGAGCGCACGACTATATCTGGCACGGTACTAATGTCGCGGAGCGGCTCCAGCAGCAGTTTGCCGACGCCGACACCATTTTGATGGAGAATCTCTCTGTTGGCATCAATCCCGCGGTTACCTATGCCTTTTACCTTTGGGGCCTTTGGGAATACCAGGCAAAAACAGACAAACGGTTTTTCATTCGAGTGCACGACTTCGCCCAGCAGCGACCGGCCAACTTTGGAAATCTTAAAAAGTTCCAGGCCTTTTTACCAACCGATACGCCCGACTGGCACCAGATTCTCTACCCATCGACGCCGAATGTGGAATATATCTCCATTAACACAACTGATTATTACCGCCTCATCGACCACGGCATTGAGCCGCGTCGCATCTGGTATGTGCCCAATAGTATCGACAATTCCCTTGTTCGTAACAGGCGAGTTGACAGGCGAGTTAACAAGCGAGTTGGAAAATCGAGCCGCCTGAAACCAGTTGATCGGGATAACACTGTGGCCAGGCAGCTCCGGTTGGAACTCGAAGCGAAAAAGAACGTGGCCCCCGAAGCCGCCATACTTTTTTATCCTGTTCGGGCCATTCCGCGTAAAAACGTCGAGGAAGCGATTTATCTGACTCAACTGCTGAATAACCTCGCTAAACTGCCCGATTATCGGCAAAAATATGACCTCGACCCGTCATATCACCTCATAGTCTCGCTTAATGGCGGCAACGAGGAGGAAAGAAGCTATGCCCGGACTATCCGCCGGTTTGTCGAAGAGAACCATCTGCCGGTAACTATCGACATCAGCGACATAGTTGGGCTGCACCGTGAATACGACCCGGAAGACCCTCAGCGAATTGTTAAATACGGCGTTGTGGATATGTATGACATTGCTCGCATGGCTGTAAGCACTTCTCTGCTGGAGGGTTTCGGATTTGTGTTTATCGAACCCTGGGCGGCTGAGCAGTGTATCATAGGAAGAAACATCCCATCGGTTACAATGGATTTTGTCAAGGCCGGACTCTCGCTGGACCACCTCTATTCAGCTTTATTGGTCAATGGCCATGACTACGCCGACATCGGCGTCGATGAACCTGATCACGGTCTGCAACTGCGGCTGCGGGAAATCAAGAAGCTCGAAGATACCGAGTATCTGCTCAAGGTCTTTTTCCGCAACAGCGCATCCCTCCGAGCCACGCTCAGATTATTCCGCCGCAAGAATCGCCGTACCCCTTATCACGCACTCGTCTCGGCCAATCATAAGAAGGTATTGGAAAATTACTCCAATCAACGTATCGTTGGTATGCTTAGTCGCATCATGCTTAGTCAGGAGCCTGCTTATGATGAACCGCGATTGACATCGGTATCCGCCCCGGACTCGCAAACCCCTGATAACCCACAAACATTGAAAGCGATGGCCTAACCCACTCTTCCACCCGTTCACTCTTCCACCCGTTCACTCTTTTACTCGTCCACTCTTTTACTCATAACAACCATTGTTCTCGCCGCCAGGTCGCCGCTTCGCTGTTGACGTCGGGTAATGGACACAATCATAAGAGTCATCGCGTAAAAAAACAGAGAAGGGAAAAAGTCAAAAAGCCTGACCACATTTCGTATCAGGGCTTGTTGGGCGGACATCTTTTCTCCGGTAACGCTTACCACCGTCAACCCCAGCGCCTTCTTACCCGGCGTTCTCGCGAAAAGCAATTCGCACAGGGTAAAATAAACAAAAAAAACCACATAGTAAATCAGTGTTACTATTGCTACCATCCTTTTCATTTGGGCACTGAAAGTTCCTCTGTTTATTTGTTCGACGAGAGTCTCATAACTTAGTGAAAAGTCTGTCAATTCGGGAAGCAGGGTCATCCGTAACAATTCCCGCAAAATATGGGCACCCAGCGAAATCAGGATCGAATCCAGCATAAACGCCCCTGCCCGCCGCCAGACTGATGCTGGTTGCAGCCCGTTCGGCAGTGGTTGCGGTTCGCTAAACGCCTCTTCGCGCCGCCAAAACACTAACGAAATCACGATTAGCAGCGCCACTGAACTTGACTGCGTACCGAACAGCCATTCCCAGAGCGGTTCCGTTTCTGTACGTATGCTCTCGATTGGCTTGTCGAAACTTTCGATCAATTTTCCCGACCCGCTATACTGGCCAAACAACACCTCTCGTTCGCCCAGCCGTGAGAAAGCCGCTATATTTTGTCCGAAAGGCGCAAAAACCACCTTGTCGGCTGAAGACACCAACACCTCGCCGGCATTCTTTTCAAGCGGCTCGCTGAAAATCCAGCTATCGCGACCACGCCGGCCCACGCGGAACAACACTTTTTCGTTTTGCGTTTCCACTGCCGCGACGATTCTGATCTCGCGGTTCACCCGCAGAACGTTTAAGAACCTCACCGGCTCATTTATCGGCAGTATCTTTCGATCGCTACAGTATCCCTCCTGCGATCGGCAGTGTTCCAACACACCGTCCCTGACGCCAAACAGATGGAGTTTGCCGGCGAGCGACTCGATCCTGATTTTCCCATTATCCCAATCGGTTATTGGTAATGGCTCACCGGACATCATCCGCCAGCGATTATCCTTGCCATGTCTCAAAAGGATAATATCGCCTTCCAGCAGCGGCCATTGTTGTTCCCGTGGCAAAACAGCTTTTGTTTGTACCGCGGACGTCCCGTCCGCATCTTCTACCGGTGCAGGCGAAACGACTGCGTTACTCTCCTGCTCTTTCGAAGTTTCTGTGGGATACGCCGTTGGCAATAACAAAACAATTGTTTGTTCGGCCTGCGTCAGGGCATACATTACATTACCTTCGTAGGCACAATCTATTATCCGCAGTCCGGTCGGCAGTCGCCGCTCTGTCCGGCTGCTCAGGAGATCATAGCTTTGACAACCCCCGCCTCTTAAAAATACGACCAGCCGTTCTTCGCTCGCCGTCATTGCTGTCGGACGACCTGTGTACCACTGCCCAGCCAGAAACTCCGCACCCGCGATATAACGTTGAAATATCTGGAAGCCTTTCTGCCCGTCTTTTTCTAATGCCGGAACAAGATAAACCACTTTATCGTTGCCGCCGGCCCACATATCTGCCCTATCCGGCAGAACGTTTGATATGTCCTCTTGTCCTGCCGCCGTCAGGTTCATCGCCACCAACAGCAAACACGC
>DAOWIP010000026.1 GCA_030640865.1 Sedimentisphaerales bacterium
CGTATTAACCGAAGGTGTACTATGTCAAAAGAAGTGAATCGTCGTAGTTTTTTACAGAAGTCGCTGGCGGCCTCAACTGGGGCGGCGCTGGCGGCGAGTTTCGAGGAACAGAATCTGCTGGCCAAGCTGGCAGGCAAAGGCCCGAAGTCATCGGTAAAGGATTTGGGCAAAGGACTGCCAACGGGGAAAATTGGTTCGCTGAATATAAGCCGAGTTATCTGCGGCGGCAACCTTATCGGCGGCTGGGCTCACGCCCGCGACCTGCTTTATGTATCCAACCTGGTCAAGGCCTACCACTCCGATGAAAAGGTATTCGAGACATTCGAGTTGGCCGAGGAAAAGGGAGTCAATGCATTTTTGGGTAATCTCGTCTCCGCCCCGGTACTCAACCGCTATTGGAACGAGCGTGGCGGTAAGATTCAATGGATTTCCGATGCCGGCGGTGCTGCAACCCTCAAAGAAGGGATCAAACGCTCCGTGGATGAGGGCGCCAGTGCTGTCTATCTCCACGGAAGCCGATCCGACAAAGCCGCAAAGCTGGGTAAGATCGATTATCTCGCTGATTCGTTGGAATACGCTAAGACCTTCAATGTCCCCAGCGGCATCGGTGGCCACTGTCTTGAAACAGTAAAGACCTGCGTGAAGGCCGGCCTGAAACCCGATTTCTGGGTCAAAACCCTCCACCCTGACAATTACTGGTCCGCCACTCCGAAGGAACATCGCGGGAAGCCCAATGTACCCAGTGGAGCGCCCCCCGACCACAACAAAGAATATGATAATATGTGGTGTACCAATCCCGAAGAAACCATCGAATATATGAACTCGATCGAGCAGCCCTGGATCGCTTTCAAGGTGATGGCGGCCGGTGCTGTCCATCCGAGCAAGGCATTCAAATTCGCCTACGAGGGCGGGGCCGACTTTATCTGCGCGGGTATGTTCGATTTTCAGGTTACCGAAGACATTATGATCGCCCGGAATATTTTGAATGATAAAACATTGAACAGCAGAAGGAAACGCCCCTGGCGGGGATAAAAGGAACGATTATGAACACGGCAACACGTCTATTGGCAATGTGGTTTGTTTGGTGTTTTACCACGACTTCACTTCTCGCAGTTGATAACACCGGGAACAAGGGAGCGGACGCCAGGTGCAACCATCCCGGCCGGTCCTTTGCGAACCTGACCGACGAGGGCGCCTGGTTTTGGTTCCCCGATCCAAAAGCGGTCTACTACGAGGGAAAGCACAGGCGAACGTATTTCGGTTGGGTGAACAAGGCGGCAAACATCCGGGTGGGTTGCTATGACCACGAAACGAAACAGATAACCAAAGCGACTCTGAGGGAGAAGCTGAACCCCGACTCCCACTCGGTTCCGGTACTTCTGGTCCGTCCCGACGGCCGTCTGATCGCATTCTATGCCAAGCACTACGATAAAAAGGCGACCTTGTACCGTGTCTCGAAGAAACCGGAGGATATTTCCTCCTGGGGCGACGAGATGGAAGTAGATACCAATGGCGGATATAGCGATTTTGTCAATACAGTCCAATTAGCCAAAGAAGGCAACAAGATATATCTCTTCCGCAGAGGCGACAATTTCTCTGTGTCCAGCGACGCGATCCATTGGGCTCCGGCCAGAAAACTGATCCAGCGTTGGAAGGAAAATCGCGGACACTCGCCCTATCTCAAAGTTGCGTCAAATGGACAAGACACGATCCACCTCGCATTCACCAACGCCCATCCGAGGGAGCTCAACAACAGCGTTTACTATGCTTGTTACCGCAATGGTACGTTTTACAAGGCGGACGGATCCAGGATCAGGGACGTAGAAAGTCTCCCTCTAAATTCGGCAGAAGCCGACAAAGTCTATGACGCCAACCGCTCGGGGGTAACCGCCTGGCTCTGGGATATTGCCATTACTGGTTCCGGAGACCCGGTGATCGCATATGTGGCTTACCCCGAAGTGGACGACCATCGCTATCGATATGCCAGATGGAATGGCAATAGGTGGGAAGATCATGAAGTAGTACGAGCGGGACCTGGGATCACACAATGCAAGACAGAAGGCTATTATTCGGGTGGTATCACAATCGATCATGCCAATCCTTCGATCATGTATCTTTCGAAATGCACCAAGGGCGTTTTCGAGATTGAGAGGTGGGTGACGGCAGATAAAGGAGCTACCTGGACGTCGGAAAGCGTTACTTCCGGATCGACAAAGGACAACTTTCGACCGATGGTGCCACACGGTTACCGCAGTGGTGATGTCGGGTTGATTTGGATGTACGGCGATTACATGAATTTTAATGGAGCCAGATTTGGTGATTATGATACAGTACTTAAAATGAAATAGTGCCGGTTAGTCCCGGAAGAGTTAGAAATATTGTAAGGATTTTACCGCGATATAAAACAATGTGGTATCTACTGGAAAGGAAAGATTAATGAAAAATACTGTTTTTAATGCTCAAAAAATATTGCCTAAGTTCCATTCCTTCGGCTGTGCCCAAGGCAGGTTTGTAAAAATTCAGCTATTGGTTGTGTTTTTACTGAGTTGTCATCCAGCAATGGGGGCCGAGCTGAAGACGTATCCGCAGCGTGTTTTTTTCGAGTTGGCGCTGAAGGCTGAGGGGGATTTGGGTAATCCATACCTTGACGTTGAGTTTCAGGTTGTATTTACACGGCCGAATAATTCGCAAGTAACGGTTGACGGGTTCTATGACGGCGAAAAAACATACAAAGCCCGTGCCTATTGCGATGCTGTGGGGCAATGGCGCTGGCGCAGTTCTTCCAATAATAAAATGCTCGCCGGCAAGAAGGGGAAATTCAAGGTTGTTTCCTCGAATCAAAAAGGGAAATTAAGGCAACATCCGCAAGATACCCGGCAGTTCGCTTATGATAATGGTGAATGGTTTCTGCATATCGGAGATACGGGGTATCGTTATGTAACACAGAGTGAGCCGAAGTGGAAGGAATATATCGATCAGGCAGCCCGGATGGGGGCAACGAAGATTCGCACGTGGTTCTGTCAGGCGCGTAAGGATGTACAGATTCTTTTCACCAAAGATCGCAAGGAACTCAACCTGGGCTACTGGCAGGAAATCGATCGGCGGCTGCTGTACGCCTTAAAGAAACATCCGCAGATTATTATTAAACTGATTCCTTACGGTGAAGATTCGCA
>DAOWIP010000591.1 GCA_030640865.1 Sedimentisphaerales bacterium
ATTGTCATAGGAATATTATAAAAGTACCTGAAAACGTGTTGACTGTTTCTGAAACCGGTATATAATGATGAGCGATATTTTTTACAGTGATGTCCAGGGGGCCGTAGCTCAGCTGGGAGAGCGCTTGCATGGCATGCAAGAAGTCGTGAGTTCGAATCTCATCGGCTCCATTTTTGTAACTATTTATGTTACAGGTAGTTATATAGTTTATTTGTCTTTGGCGTAGTGTAAAACAGTCCCTTTCCATGCCTGTTTATCGCTTGTATTTTACGCATTAGTAGTGCAAAATGAGTATGTGGTGAGTTGGAATTTGGGAAAAATGAAAAATTTAATAAATAAATTGCAAAATAAAAATATTTTGCTACAATCGCCCCTCGTTGAAATGATAGTGTAAATTCCGTTGAAGTTGAATTGGCAAAATCGATGCCACCGTCAAAAGTTCTTTGCCCCCTCGATTTTAGAGTGCGGGGGCTGTTTTCGTACCGTTTTTCAGACTTTTGGCGGTTGCATTAATAAAGAGAATTGATCGATCTTAATGAGTGTTTTCCCTTCTTTGAAAATAGGGAACCTGGAGATAAATCCTCCCATTATTCAAGGTGGTATGGGGGTACGGGTGTCTCTTGCTAACCTGGCTTCCGCGGTAGCGAATGAGGGCTGCGCAGGAGTAATAGCAACCGCCGGTATAGGGAGATTTTTGGATTTTCCAAATTCCGAGTTTATAGAAGTTAATAAAGAAGGGTTACGATATGAAATCAGAAAGGCCCGTAAGCAGAGCAATGGTATTATCGGCGTGAATGTTATGGTGGCACTTTCTGATTATCCAAATCTGGTACAAACAGCAGTTGAGGAAAACATAGATTTAGTAATTTCAGGCGCGGGCTTACCGTTAGATCTTCCCCAGTACGATCAGGGGAAAAACGTAAAATTAATTCCTGTGGTGTCCTCCGCCAGAGCCTTTAAGATCATTTGCTCAAAATGGCAGAAACGTTACAACAGGCTGCCTGATGCCGTACTTGTCGAGGGAGCGAAGGCTGGGGGTCATTTAGGATTCCATTATGACGAAGTCGTCAATAATACTACAGCCAGCCTGGAAGAAATCGTTCGCGAAATCATTCCTGTCGCCAATAGTTTTACCCCGAAAATTCCCGTGATAGCCGCGGGTGGGATATTCGACGGAAAAGATATCGATTACTTTTTGAAAATGGGGGCATCGGGTGTTCAAATGGCAACCCGTTTTGTATGCACCGACGAATGTGATGTTCACGATAATTTCAAGCAGGCGTATCTGAATGCCACAAAAGAAGATGTAGTTATTATTAAAAGTCCTGTCGGTTTGCCGGGGAAAGTCATTAGAAATGATTTTGTCGATAGAATTATGGGTGGGGAACGTGTTCCCTATCATTGTAGATTTAAATGTCTGAGAAGCTGTAATTCGAAAGAGGCGCCTTATTGTATAGCTGAAGTGCTGGCTAATGCCGCCGACGGTAAGCTGGATAAGTCATTTGCGTTTGCAGGCTCGAATGTGTATCGATGTAATGAAATTGTTACGGTAAAAACACTGATTAAACAACTAACAAAAGAATATGAAATCGCGACAAATCACTCATGCTGAGTGAATGTTAACCATCAATGCTACAATGTGTTTCAGTTGGGTTTGTTGAGTAAGTATGAATCAAATGGCAATACATCTGTCTAAAGACAATTACTTGATCGCCTTTCCTGACTTTTGGGCGTAATTTTTGCCTCTTTCCAATAGGCCTGGAAAGTGAAATATGTGGTCTGAACCCAAGAAATGGAGAACTATCATGGGTAAAAAGTTATATGTTGGAAACCTGAGTTATGATGTGGACAACGCTGCATTAGAAGAGTGGTTTGCGGAACACGGCACGATTGAAAGTGCTAATGTGATCACAGACCGCGCGACTGGCCGAAGCAAAGGATTCGGCTTTGTCGAAATGAGCAGCGATGCCGAAGCCCAGGCGGCAATGTCCGCATTGGATGGGAAAGAATTTGGCGGCCGCGCTATCAAAGTCAATGAAGCAAAGCCACAGGTTAGTCGTGGCGGCGGCGGCGGCGGCGGTGGCGGCTATGGCGGCGGCGGCGGTGGCAGACGCTATTAGCAGCAATCCGATTAGTATATATCAAAGGACTGTCGCCAGTTATAATGTGTTTCAGTTGGGCGTGTTGAATAAGTATGAATCAAATGGCAATACTGTCTAAAGACAATTACTTGGTCGCCTTTCCTGACTTTTGGGCGTAATTTTTGCCTCTTTCCAATAGGCCTGGAAAGTGAAATATGTGGTCTGAACCCAAGAAATGGAGAACTATCATGGGTAAAAAGTTATATGTTGGAAATCTGAGTTATGATGTAGATAATGCTGCATTGGAAGAGTGGTTCGTGGAACACGGCACA
>DAOWIP010000374.1 GCA_030640865.1 Sedimentisphaerales bacterium
ATTGCCACCCCAGGTCTCAAGGAAATTACGCGACAGATCGACAAACGTCAACCCGGCAAAAACAATGTAGTCAGGCTTCCGGTCGTACTGACGAGCATAACCCAACACCGGCCGATTGAGCCGAATATCGAGCTTCTCACGGTGAACCACGCCGTTACGATAAAATGTCAATTCCACCGTTTCGCCGATCTGCTTCCGTTCAATCACCTCCGACATCATCAGATGCAAGCTGTCAATCCAGACCTTGCCGTCGTTGTCAATGTCATACCCGTCGATTTGCGCCAGAACGTCTTCCGACTGTAAAACATTCTCGACAGAACTGTTAAGCAGTGTTTTCAAGATGATAATGCCTTCCACCTGCTCAGGTACTTTCAAATATTCCTTATAAGCCACGCTGTGCAGGCCGGGATAAAAAGTAAAACCGAGCGACCCAAACGCGTCATAACGGCTGTCATCAATGTCAGTCAGGAAATGGCGAATTACAGTAGTAGGTATCATATAACCGATGTTGTCGGCCTGACGAAGACCCTGAAAAGCAACGCCAACAACTTTGCCGTCCTGCATAACCGGGCCACCACTGTTGCCGGGATTAATAGCGGCGTCAGTCTGAATAACCAAATGAGAATCAGCACCAGTGTGCGCATAGTTGTCCATCTGCACCCGTGAGATGACTCCCTCCGTAACAGAAATAAGCTCGCCACCCATTGGAAAACCATAAGTCGAGACAGTCGTATTGGTCCGCGGGACATCACCCAACTCCAGCGGCGCAGTACCATCATAAAAACTCTCGTCCGGTACGGTCAATACAGCTAAGTCACAATCGTGCCCAATAAAAGCCACCATAGCTGGGAACCGCCTGGCCTGGTCCTGTTTTTTAACCTCAATGTACTTGCTGTTGCTGACGTTGTGAGCGTTTGTCAGGATACGACGGCCGGCAATAATAAAACCGGTACCACTACCACGACTCATTCCCGTCTGCTTCCAGGGCATAGAATAATTGTAATCCTGGCTGACACCGCGGATAAGTATTACCGATTTTTCCATCTGCGGCTGAGGCGAAGCGGCCGTCAGCGTCAGCGGTACAATCAAGACAGATACAATCAATAACAGCACATTAATGTTATTCCGTTTACCTTCTATGAAAGGCATGATTTGTCTCCTGCATAAATCATTTGTTAGTTAGTAACCGTTCACTCTTTTTATCCGCCTGTGGCGGACTTTCTTTCGCCCTTTCAGGGCTTGAAATAAAAGAAGTAAGGAATCTTCTTCCGGGGGCTTACGCCCCCGGCTATGCGCTCTTACGTCCCTTCGGGACTAATAAAACGGTGCGATACATCGCACCCTACTTAACTCGTGCTACATTATCGAAGATTATACGGGAGCACCTCTCTGAAATACAGAAAGGTGGCACCCAAGTTAATCAGCATGGGCTAAAGCCCATCCTACGGGACTATTGTCAATTGTCCCTACGGGACTAAATCCAGTGCCTTGCGCATTGCGGCGATGTGGTCCGTTGTTGTGCCACAACAGCCGCCGATGATATTTACACCCGTCTCGACCAACGGCCCAACACAGGCGGCCATCTCCTCCGGCGTAGCCCTGAACACAGTTTGGCCGTCACGCAATTCAGGCAGTCCGGCGTTCGGCTGAATCATTACGAACCGATCCGTATGCTCAGTTATTTCACGAGCAATGGCTATCAACTCTTCCGGGCCGTTGCCACAATTGCTGCCGACGACATCAGCGCCGGCGGTGGTGAGTTCCTCTGCTGCCTGTGCGGGACTGATACCCATCATGGTACGATAGCCGCCCTGTTCCACTTTATCAAAAGTAAAGGTTACGATAACAGGCAGGTCGGTGTTTTCCTTCGCGGCCCGCAAAGCAAGCCGAGCCTCCTCCAAAGCCGTCATTGTCTCAATACAGATCGCGTTGGCTCCACCCTCGGCCAGCGCGACAATTTGTTCCCTGAATACCTCGTACATATCTTCTTCCGTCGCGTCGCCCAGCGGCTCCAGAAATCGGCCCGTCGGCCCAACAGAACCAACGACAAATTGGTCATCACCAACGGCTGTCCGGGCAATCTGAGCAGCGGCACGATTAAGCTCCACAGTCCTGTCAGCCAGGTCGAACTGCTGCAGCTTGTACCGCGTGCCGCCGAAACTGTTGGTCTCGACAATGTCACTGCCGGCGGAAACATAACCGGAAATAATCTCCCGCACCTCCCGGCTGTGAGTAACGTTCCATAACTCCGGGCAGCTTCCGGTTTCCATACCTCGCAGTTGAAGCTGGGTGCCCATAGCTCCGTCACCCAATAAGACCCGGCCCGCGTTCAATTGTTCCAATAAGGTACTCATCGTTGTTGTTCCCGTGATTAGTTAATACCTGTTGCACATAAGCACGGCCAAGATGGCCGTGGCACAGTTAGACTACAGGTTATGCAAGGCGGTTTTCAGGGTGGAGCAGACAGTCTCAACCTGCTGCCGGGTAAGGTTGTTATAAAATGGCAGGGCAATGGTCCGCTGTGCTATTTTCTCAGTAACCGGGAAATCACCCTCTTTACAGCCCAAACGCTCGGCAACATAGGGTTGCAGGTGTATGGGAGTGAAATAATTGTTGCAACCGATGCCGTTCTCACGCAGGTAACTTAAGACCTTGTCTCTGTCCTGCGTTGTGAACTCGTCCTGCAACCGAATTACATAAACAAACCAACTTATCTCGCAACCGGACGGCTCAGACGGCAGGACAACACCAGGCTCATCCTTCAGCAATTCACCATACCATTGAGCCACCCGGCGACGCTTGGCAACAAACTCGTCTATCCGCCCGATCTGGGTAATGCCGAGAGCGCAATTAATATCGGAGAGACGGTAGTTGTAACCCAGCCGAGCGTGGGCCAGCCAGCCGGCGTTGATGTCCCGGCCCTGATTACGCAGTGAAGCACAAAGATGGGCTGTGTCCTCATCGTCAGTAACGATAATTCCACCTTCACCGGTGGTCATCTGCTTATTAGGATAAAAGGCGAAAGTGCTGGTATTGCCCAGCGTGCCCACTCGACGGCCATTAACGACGCTGCCCAAAGCCTCGCAGGAATCCTCAATACACAACAAACTACGCCTTCGAGCTAATTCATATACGTCGTCGATACGATGCGGGTTGCCGAAGACCTCAACCGGTAACAAAGCACGAGTTTTAGAGGTGATCTTTTCTTCAATTCGGTCAACGTCAATATTATATGTTACCGGGTCAATATCGACAAAAACCGGTTTAGCGCCGACCATAAAGATACAATTGGTGGTAGAGATAAAACTGAACGGCGTAGTGATGACCTCATCGCCGGGGCCGATGCCCAAAGCGAGCAGACATAAATGCAGAGCGCTGGTGCCACTATTGACGGCTATGGCGTATCGGCGGCCGACATAATCGGCAAAAGCAGTTTCAAACTCCATTAGTTTAGGGCCTAAACTCAAATTCGGCGTCCGCAGGACGGCCACCACCGAGTCAATCTCGGCCTGAGTGATGTCAGGCCCTGATAAATCAATTTTCATACAAACTTCTCCGTAATTTATATCCAAACTGCTACAGAACACTATATAATCACTAATTCGGTGAATTCGTCAATGAAAATCCCTGCGGACTCCAGACAATCAGGGGAATTTACGACTTGACGATAAGCTGATGTTCTGGTAGGGATTAAAAACTGTTTATATTTTAGAAAACCGTGTGGGGTGAGACCCCACCCTACAAGACTGTTTATATTTTAGCAGGCGAGACGCCTGCGGTACTAACCTGTAAAAAAAGAGTGTGTGAGTATGAAATATTTCAGACGCGTACTGCAGTACGTTGTTCCACAATATAAAGCGGTTCTGGTCAGTGTTTTCTGCGCGATTATCGTGGCGGTGCTGTTCACGCTGAGTATCGCGGCAATGCTGCCCCTGATGAAGATCATGATCGGGGAAGAAGGGCCGCACGGCTGGGTCAATCGTGAGATAATCGAATGTCGCTTCGGGATCACCTTCGAGGCGGTCGAACTGCCGGATACCCTGGCAGCCATTGCCGATCCCTGTCAACAGACCCGTCCGCTTCGGGTTACCGACGTCAAAGAAGACTCGCCCGCCGATCAAAATGGCCTGCAAAAAAGCGATGAAATTCTGGCGACAGGCAAAGCAAGTGATTCTGCAAGACAAATATCACGCGATAAACTACTGGAGCAATTGGCGTGGGCGCCGGCGGAGCAGGCGATAATGCTAACCGTGAAGCACTACGGCGAATCACCGGAAATAATCGCTATCATACCGGCAGCGAGGCCCATATACGCCTCGACGGCAAAATGGCTGTTGTCCTTCATACCGCGAACCCAAAGCGAAACATTCAAACGCAACTGTATTATTTTAATTATTATAATGATACTGATAGCTACACTGGTCCGCTGTCTGATGCGCTTTACCCAGGAATACCTGGTCCGAAAAATATCGTTTCGCAGTATTATGCTTCTTCGCCAGGACGCCTATAACAAGACAATCCATTTGCCGTTAAGCTTTTTCAGCGCCGAAGGGATCAGCGATACGATGAGCCGGTTCGTGCAGGACTCACTCCGGATATATACGGGGATCACCACACTGTTCGGTAAGATGGTGCGGGAACCGTTCAAGATGGTGGCACTGACAGTTACAGCGTATATGATCAACGCGGAAATGACTCTGAT
The DNA here is from genome assembly GCA_030640865.1 of Sedimentisphaerales bacterium. GTDB lineage: Bacteria > Planctomycetota > Phycisphaerae > Sedimentisphaerales > SM23-30 > DAOVXR01. The sequence goes on from DAOWIP010000374.1 coordinate 4,703, forward strand.
CGTGCTGCTGGGGGCGCCGGCGGCAGCGTTTGTGATCGGTAAGCTCGGCAAAAAGATGAAACGAGCCACAAAACGAACACTGGGAAGCTGGTCACTGATGTTAGGGCATTTGCAGGAAACCCTGTCAGGGATACGTGTGGTGAAAGGCTATCACCGGGAAACACACGAAGAAGAAAAATTTGCCCTTATAAATGAGAAACTGCTCAAACAGCAAAATCGTATGGCTAAAGTCGATTCGGCAGGTGGGCCACTATTGGAATCGCTGGGGATAACGGCGGCATGCGTGGGAATGATCTTCGCCGCCTACTGGATGACCAAAGGCGAAATAAAGCCGACCGAGTTTTTTATCGTGGCAGCGCTGTTGGGATTGATGGCTGAGTCAGGACGCAAACTCGGAGACGTCATACCGCGACTGCAAGCCTCCGACGCCTCGGCAGAACGGGTCTATAAACTGATCGATGCTCCGATTGAAGTCGATCCGGATAATGCACTGGAACTGCCGCGACTCGGTAAGTCGTTGGAAATGCGCAATGTTCACTTTCAGTATCCCAACAGTCCCACACCGACGCTGGAAGATGTCAGCCTGACAATACAGGCGGGCGAGACCGTTGCCGTGGTAGGGCCGAACGGCTCCGGCAAAACAACCCTGACCAGCCTGATACCGCGATTCTTCATACCTCAGTCAGGTGAAATTCTGATCGACGGAACTAATATAACCGAGGCCAGCCTGAGCAGCCTTCGCGGCCAAATCGGTATCGTTACCCAGCATACCGTCTCCTTCAACGATACCATCTCAGCCAATATCGCTTATGGCGATCTGGACGCGACAGAAGAAGATATTATCGCGGCGGCGAAAAAAGCCTACGCCCACGAATTTATCACCCAGACCGCTCAAGGCTATCAAACCATTGTGGGTGAACAGGGCGCGACCCTCTCCGGCGGGCAGTTACAAAGAATCGCCATTGCCCGGGCCATCCTGCGGAACCCGGCTGTCCTTATCTTCGACGAGGCAATGAGCCAGATCGACGCCGACAGCGAAGCCAAAATCCAAAAGGCACTGGCGGAATTCGCACGCGGCAGAACATCATTTATCATCGCTCATCGCCTGAGCACAATCATCGACGCGGACAGAATCCTCGTGTTAGACTATGGCAAACTGATCGCCCAGGGCAAACATCAGGAACTATTGAAAACCTGTAATCTGTATCGACAACTTTATGAGGTACAATTTGTGGAAAGTTAAGGGTTGTGAGTAAGAAAGAAAGAAGAGGGGAAGAAAATAATCCGCAGATTTCGCAGATGGCACAGATTAAGAAAAGATAAGAAGAATAGAATATAAAGAACGCAACGATGCAAAGAAAACAGAAAACCGTTGAAACGGTTGAAATAGTATTTTGTCTGAATCGAGAACCCCTTGCTAAAGCAAGGGGCCAATAAGAAAAAACAAATAATCGCGTGGGGCAAAGCCCCACCCTACAAGTTACCTCCGCGAAGGCGGGGGGGTCAGAACAGAAAAGATGGATTCCTGCCTTCGCAGGAATGACAAAAACCGTTTCCGAAATAGGAACTAATTTTGTTTCACGAGACAGACCCACAACGGATAATCAGAACCTTGACCGGTCAATTGGAAAGCGATCTGTTTCTGGGCGGCAGGTGGCTGCCGATCGGCCGGGTCGAAACTGTACAAACTCCAACAAGACCAACAGGGATAACAAGGGCAACAAAAATGACCACCGCGCCAAAAAACGTTCGCGAAACACCACAATTATCAAACGCACAAATAAAAATTATCGAAGAGAAACGTCAACGCCTTACGGAAATAGCCGAAAAGGTGACTCAGTGCCGCTTATGTCAACTACACAGCCAACGGCATAATTCCGTAGCGGGCGAAGGTAATCCAGACGCGAGGCTCGTTTTTGTCGGCGAGGCGCCCGGCCAAACCGAAGACGAACAGGGTCGGCCGTTCGTGGGACGAGCGGGGAAACTGCTGACAAATATAATCGACGCGATGGGACTAAAAAGAGAAGATGTATTCATCGGCAATATCCTCAAGTGCCGACCACCAAATAATCGCGACCCACAGGCCAGCGAGATAGCCGAATGTATTAATTTTCTCTACGAACAACTTGAGATTATCGAGCCGGAAATAATCGTGGCCTTAGGCGCTCACGCGGCACACACACTGCTAAATACGAATACACCGATCGGACAACTACGCGGCCGTTTCCACGAATATCTGCCACATCCATTCGCCAAGCCGATTAAACTTATGGCTACGTATCATCCGGCCTATCTGCTGCGAAATTATTCCAAAGATAATCGCCTGCGCGTCTGGCAGGATATGCAAAAGGTATTACAGGAATTGAAACTGCCGATTCCAGGGAAATGAGTGGATGAGTTGTGGGTGGTGAGTTGTGAGTTGTGGGTGGTGAGTTGTGAGTTGTGGGTGGTGAGTTGTGAGAAAGAGAGAAAAGTGTGAACGATTACAAAGAAAGGAATCTTGAATTGCAGATTGACACTTTCGTATTAGGTGATTTTGAGACGAATTGTTATGTGGTCCGTTCCACAGCCCAAGTTAGAGAATGTCTGATTATTGATCCGGGCTATGAGGCGGAACCAGTAGTGGAGTTTCTAAAGGAAAAAGACCTGGCTCCGAAACGAATCCTTCTGACACACGGCCATTGCGATCATATAGCCGGGATCGCGGCGTTACAGGAACATTTCGGCCCAATACCGGTCGGCATCTCATGCGAAGACGCCAAAATGCTTACCCACAGTCGGCATAATTTGTCGTTGCTGATGGGCCAACCACTTAAGTTTGCATCGCCCGACGAAGAGATCGCGGCCGGTGATGTAATCGAACAGGATGGTGTCAGGCTGGAAGTCCTGGCTACCCCCGGCCATACGCCCGGCTGTGTGAGTTTCTATTGCCGAGAGGAAGAAGTGATCTTTACCGGCGACGCCCTCTTTGCCGG
>DAOWIP010000570.1 GCA_030640865.1 Sedimentisphaerales bacterium
ACATCGAACGACAGATGCCCAACGTGCAGAAAATGAAACTGCTCGGCGCAGAAGTAATTCCGGTAACCGGTTCCAGCGGCACCCTGAAGGACGCGATAAATGACACTCTTCGCTACTGGACAGCGCATGTAGATGATACCTTTTATTTGTTCGGCACAGTAGCGGGGCCACATCCGTATCCGATGATAGTAAGTCATTTTCAGAAAGTCATCGGCGAAGAAACCCGCGGGCAGTGTCTGGAAAAACTGGGTCGGCTGCCCAGTGTGGTGGCGGCATGCGTGGGCGGAGGCAGTAACGCGATCGGAATATTCGCAGCGTTTATCAACGATAAGGATGTTCGCCTGGTGGGTGTGGAGGCGGCTGGGTATGGGCTTGATACCGATAAGCATGCCGCGACTCTGCAAAAGGGTTCCGTCGGCGTTCTGCACGGGGCGCAATCATACCTTCTGCAGGATGAAAACGGACAAGTACATGAATCGCATTCGGTAAGCGCAGGACTGGATTATCCCGGCGTAGGTCCCGAACACAGCTATCTGAAAGAGATCGGGCGGGCGGAGTATGTCGGTGCGACCGATGAGGAAGTATTGGATACGTTTTTGTTTCTGACACGCGGCGAAGGGATATTCCCGGCTTTCGAAAGCTCGCACGCAGTGGCCTGGGTGCTGGCGCAGGCTGGTAAGTTTAAGAAAGATGACATTATCGTTATCAACCTCAGCGGCCGAGGCGATAAGGATGTTGACGCATTTATCAAATATCGACCGGAAGTGGCGCAGTGAATATTTTTTAACCACGAAGCGAACATTCAACATCGAACGCCGAATTAAAGAAATATTGAATAAAGAAAAATTGCACATCGGATAGAAAACCGCGTGGGGTAAGACCCCACCCTACAAGACTAATATTACGGATAAATTATGAGAAGTTATAAGGATGTATTTAGCGAGAATGATCGGGCGGCGATGATACCTTTTTTCGTATTGGGCGATCCGGACCAGGAACGGTCGCTGGAGCTTATCAAGACGGCTATCGATGCCGGCGCGGATATACTGGAACTGGGTATTCCGTTCAGCGATCCGATAGCTGACGGGCCGACGATACAAAGGGCCGACATCCGCGCATTGGAAAACGGTATAACCTGCGCCGGCGCCTTTGAGATAATTAGCCAAATTAAGGAGTACCGCGACATCCCGATCGGTTTGTTGATGTACTACAACCTTATCTGTCATTACGGCAAAGAAAATTTTTATCGCGACGCGGCCGCGGCGGGCGTCAACAGCGTACTGGTAGCGGACCTTTGCGTCGATGACGCCGAAGAGATAAGTGAACTGGTCGAGCAAAACAAACTCGAATCGGTTTATATGGTAACACCCAACACCAGTGCCGAACGCAAAAAAAGAGTAGCCGAGTTGTGTACCGGATTTATCTATACAGTCGCGGTGCTGGGCGTAACCGGCGCGCGGGCGGAACTGGGTGAATCGATTGTACCACTGATACAATCACTAAAAGAACTGACCGAAGTACCGGTCTGTGTTGGCTTCGGCGTCAGTAAGCCGGAGCATGCCAGGCAATTAGCTCAGGCGGGGGCAGATGGTGTAATCGTAGGCTCGGCGGTGATCAATATTATCGAAAAGAACCTTACCGCGGCCGATTACGGCAGGGCCGAACTGGCTGAATTCATTCGTACTATGCGGTCGGTGTTATAAGAATCATAGTCTGAAAATGAGAATAAGAGGCAGGCGAGACGCCTGCGGTACTTTAAAGTCGGTGTTATAAGAATCTCCAATGAGCATAGCACGTCTGTCAAGAGATCGGAAGCGACAACTGGGCCAGTACCTGACGCCCGAAAGCACTGCCGTGGCAATCGTAAAGAAGCTGAAGCTTTCTCCCAATGCACGCGTCCTCGAACCATCCTTTGGTAAAGGGGCTTTCATTTTCCCAATACTTGATTCGTTTGCCTCTGTACTTCCACGCAACGAATTCCTGGAATGGTGTGCTACACACCTTTACGGCTGTGAGATTGACAAAAAAGCATACAGCGAATTCACTGAGGCCTGGCGCTCCCGCAGCCTGGGCGATGTGCCGAGTGGCCTGGAACTATGCGATTTCTTCACATGGCTTCCTCCGGCATTTGACAGAACAATAGCCACAGACCGGCAGCGGTACTTTTTATCCTCTCGTGAGTACTTTGATCTGATAATCGGCAATCCGCCATTTGGCGGGAGTATAGAGCCTACCATTCAGGATGAACTCGACGCTATATTCGGAATGCGCGACGGCAAGAAAATCAAAAAGGAAACATACGCCTTTTTTATTGTCAAGAGCATAGACCTTCTGAAACCCGGCGGACAGCTTGTCTTTATCTGTAGCGACACACTTTTGACCATCGCGACTATGACGGGACTCCGCAGTTGGCTCCAGAACAACTGTGATGTTCACATATCAGAGGTGCCCGGTACCTTCTCCGATACCAATCAGAATATGTTGATTCTTACACTCACAAAACAGCATGTCAGGCCTACCCATATCACTGTTTTCGAAAAAACGGTTTCGCTGGAACACATTGAGACCACACCGAATTTGAGTTGGCGGATAGATGCCGATCTCGCGAAATACTTTACCGAAATGACTATAGGCGACAAGATGGTGGCGACATCGGGCATGACCATCGGTAATAATAAGCTGTTCCTGCGGCAGATTGTAGATGGCAGAATCGAAGAGCCATACGAATTTGCCTATACCGAGGAAAAGATCACGCTTGAGCGAGAAATCGAGAGAGCGCGGCTCGGCAAACTATCTCAACGTCGGATCAGTCAAGTGAAGGATCTCGAGGAACGAGGAGCAACAGAAAAGGGGATCGTATGGAAGCAACTGGAAACTCCGAAGTGCATTACTATCCCACATAAGGAGTACTGTTATTACAACAAGGTTACCTCGCAAATTATCTATGCCGAGCCCGAATGGGTGATTTTCTGGCGGGATGACGGGGACTACGTTTATACGTTCAAGAAGACGGGGAATTGGTATCTGCACGGCGTTGGCGGGATGAAGTATTTCGGTCGCGAAGGTCTGTCGTGGGCACTCATAGCGCATCGGCTGTACGCACGTTACCTGCCGTCAGGCTTTATTCTGGATAGTGGGGCGCCATGCGCGTTTCTGCGGAATGGAGTTGATCATGACGAACTCTTTTTTATTCTCGGCTGGGCTCTTACGGATACCTGTAACCGCATTCTGAAAAATGTCCTCAACCATACGAGGAATATCCAAAGCAAGGACTTCGAACGTCTTCCATATCCTGTATGGGTTTCCCCGGAATGCAAACACAAAGCGGTTATGGCAATCAAGGATATGTTGGCCAAAGTTAGGGCCGGCCAGAACTTCTCTTTCAAAAGCAAGGAGATCGGAGCACTCAACAGGCTATACGAATGGCAGGAAGGGCAAATAACCGAAGTCGCCGTAAACAGGAAGACTCCACGACAGTTGACATTCTTCTGAGTCTGCAAATGGCGACGTATTGTAACTGTCTTTGATATAAGCAGTTATAGGTATGTGTGGTTATCGTAAAAAAAGTAGCGAAAAAAGACTTGCCAAATCGCAAAATAATGTCATAATCGTTCGTTTCTATGTATAAACTAAGGAGTTGATGACGTGTACGCGATAATAGAAGATGGCGGTAAGCAATATAAAGTGCAGCAGGGCGATAAGGTTTGTGTTGAATTGAAGGATTTGCCTGAAGAACAGCAGAGCCTGGAGTTCGACAGGGTGCTGTTTTATAAAGATGATGAGACGACGCTGGTGGGTCAGCCGCTGGTGGAAGGGACAAAGGTCGTCGGGAAAGTGAACGGAATTGCGCAAGGGCCGAAACTGTATCCGTCGCAATATCAGCGGCGGAAGAACTCACGACGGCGAATCGGGCATCGGCAAAAGTACCTGGAGGTGGAGATAACCGAGATTGTGCGGGAATAGTATGGCTGAACAGTATGTAGAATGATCTAAAGCCCGATTTGCCATTGGTAAATTGGGTTTTTTTGGGGGCAGGTAAGCCAGTATGGATATGGTGCTATTGGAAACTAAGGGCCTGGTGAAGCGATATTCCGGCCGAACAGTTGTTGATGGGGCCTCTATTGTCGTGCACGAACGGGAGATTGTGGGGCTTCTGGGCCGAAACGGGGCGGGGAAAACAACTACGTTTCGCATGACCATCGGAATGGTTACGCCAGATGGAGGGACTGTCGTCTTCGAGGGCCGCGACATATCAAAAATGCCGATGTACCAGCGTGCCCGGCTGGGAATGGGGTATCTTTCGCAGGAACCCAGTGTTTTTCAACGGCTCACAGTTGAACGAAACCTGCTGGCGATCCTCGAGACGATGAGCCTGACACGGCGAAACCGGCACCGCCGGGCCAATGAACTGATAATTCAATTCGGCCTGAACCATGTACGACGACAGCAGGCACGACTGCTCAGCGGCGGTGAAAGACGAAAACTCGAGATCGCCCGGGCACTGGTAACAAATCCATCGCTGATTCTGCTGGATGAACCCTTCAGTGGGGTGGACCCCATCGCCGTGGAAGACCTGCAAAAAGAAATCTACCATCTGCAGGATAAAGGCATCAGTATTTTAATAACCGACCATAACGTGGAACGCACTCTGGAAGTTGTCAATCATGGGTATATAATAAATGAAGGAAAAGTTATGGCGTATGGTGAGCCGAAAGAACTCATTAACGATCCACTGGTCCGCAAGGCCTACCTGGGGCACACCTTTCAAGGCGATGAGTTTGACAAACAACGAAGCAGGTAATGGTCAGTTAAAATGATTTCACTGGGTTCAATGCCAACGATTATACAAGAACACCTTTCTGAAATACAGAAAGGTGCCACCTAATTGGAATACCATGCTTAAGCTTGCTTATGCTTTGCATAAGCTATGCGTAAAGCATGCCACCCGATGAGCCATCCACCTCGAAGACTCGGTGGCTGCCACCCAACGTTTGGCAAACCCTGAATAATTAAACTGACCAGTAGTACACGGAATAAAACCGTTGGTTTAAGTAGATGATTTTAAGATATCTGCAATATGTATGGGATTCCTACGATTTAATCCCGGTGCTGATCGAGCTGCTGCTGATCGGTTTCGTGGTGTATTCGGTGATGCGCTTTCTGCGCGGAACAGGTGGGGAAATCCTTTTCAAGGGGATTGTGTTTGTATTGTTGGGCTTTGGGGTGATCAGCCTGCTGACGGACAGGTTGGAGTTGGATCGGATCGAACTGCTGTTCACATATTTTTTGGGTTCGGTTCTGGTGGTAACAGTTGTGGCTTTTCAGCCTGAACTGCGTCGCGGGCTTATGCGGCTTAGCGGAGCACGGTTCGGACGGACGGCAGTACCGGAAATGAAGGATGTAATCGAAGAAATCGTGGACGCGGTAGCTGTGCTGAGCCGCTCGGAGATCGGTGCTCTGGTTGCTCTTGAGCGTGAAGTCGGGCTGGCAGAGATGGTTGGTACCGGCACTCGGCTCGAAGCGCGGGTAACAGCGGAGTTACTGAATACGATTTTCTGGCCCGGCTCACCTCTGCACGATATGGGAGTGGTAATTCGGCGGGGCCGGGTGGCTGCGGCGGGAGTGCAGTTTCCGTTGGCCGAGCACGGCGAATATGATCGGCTGTTAGGCTCGCGGCATCGTTCGGCCATCGGGTTGAGTAAAGAAACCGATGCTGTAGTGGTAATTGTCAGTGAAGAAACCGGCCAAATCGGACTGGCGGCGGACGGTAAACTGGCCCGTCTCCTGACTCTCGAACAACTCCGACAGCAGCTTTTCGAACTGATGATGCCCGTTACGAAAAGTGGGTCTGTAAAAAGCCCCAAAAAGCCCGAAACGCCTCTGGAAAATAGGATCGATGGAAAAGTTAATCAAAGCCCCATTGAGCATAGTTCTGGAAATGGTGCCGAGCACGATGCCGAGGATGTTTCAGAAGCTGCTGCGGAAAACAAATGATTTTTGCTGATAAGTTGACAACGGAGTAGTTTAAAATGAAGGCGCAGGTGAAAACAGTTCTGGTGGTTATCCTGTTAAGCTGCCTTATTTGGGTCTTTGCGGAACGGGAGTCCACGCAGAATACCGATGTGGAATTGGCAATCGAATTGCCTACGCAGCCGGATAATCTACTGGTGCAATTCCTGGACAAGCAGGATAATCTGATCCCGGACAATCAGAAAACCGTCAAGCTGACTGTCGAGGGGCCGACCCGCAGGATACTCGAAGTAAGCGAAAAATATATAAACTCAAAAATCATTGACATCACCAGGTTCGGGACCGATCTGGGCAATACCAATACGCAGAATCGCTGGATACAGGTAATGGCTGTCCTTGAGGGAAAATTAGACTCACGGGACGGCAAAAGCTATTTGCAGGTCGTTAGTACAAAACCTGAGAGCCTGCACCTGCGGTTGACAAAGCTGACTCAGCAGCCGTTGTCGGTCAAAGTATATGACCAGGATAATATCGAACTGATACCGCAAAGCATTAGTCCTGCGACGATAAATGCTTATGTCCCTGAAGGCAAACCAGTCGAGGCTCGTATAAGCTTAACAGAGATCCAGCGCTCGCAGGCCGTCCAGACCGAAATTACCGTTACCGCCAAGGTAACTCTGCCGCATCGCATAAAGGATTTTCCCGTCAAGCTCATGCTGCGGAAGGGCGAACTCCTTGAGTCGGATATCAGAAGCCCTCGTTTGGTAATTGATAAACCATACAGTATGGAAGGTAAATACAACGTGGTGATCGAGGACATCACGCAATTGGACGACTATAAAATCAAATTCCGCGGCACCCCTGAGGACATGGAAAAGTATATTAAAAGCGATGTTCACCTGATATTGAAAATCAGTGAAGACGATCTGAAGATACCATCCTTGAAATTCAATCGGCCCTTGATATATTACCTTCCGGACGAACACGGCCGAATAGAAATAACCAACAAAAAAGACACTCCCATCACCTTCCATCTGGAAAAAATCCCCGAGAAATAAACCTTACAGGGTGGGGGCTTACCCCACGCGTTTTTCTAACATATTATCTATTTTCAGTCGTCCCTACGGGACT
>DAOWIP010000482.1 GCA_030640865.1 Sedimentisphaerales bacterium
CCCGCATATTGGATCGAGCAACCGCGTTCTGTTTTTGTGTCCGACTCAAGCGGTGCCATTCGCGGCTATACCCTGGAAACCGGAGATTGCCTTTTCCGGATTAACTGCGTGCCGGTCGGCAAGGACAGACCTGTGGAAACACTCCATATGAAAATCGATCCCTCTTTCCGTCTGGCCGAGCCGATAATCGAAAAACCCGACAACAAAACAGGGTTTGTCAAACGCGCATCTGATGTTATATTCAAACAACTGACATTAAGCGGCATCTTGCGGAACGGATATTTTCTAACCATTGCCGTCAGGCACAACAACGACAGCAGAACCGGCAGTCTCGGCCGACTGTTTTTATCCCGGACTACCGGCGCGGAAAATCATCAAATGGTATATCTACTGGCCCCCAGTGCCCATACCGCCACTGAAATAAAAACCGAAAAAAAGTGATTGTCAAATATATCAGCAGGGCTATTAACTACGGATAATAACAAAGAAAATTCACAACCGCCAGATAGTATTCCCTGTGAATATTATCGTCATTTATGCAACTGTTCCAGTTTTGCCATTATCAGTGCCGACTGCCGGGGCCGCATCGTTACATGGAATCAGGCTGCGGGGAAACTTTTCAACGCCCGGCTATCTGATGTTCTCGGCAGACATCTCGAAATCATCGTCCCGGAAGGCGTTCGTCTCACTCTGCGCGAGTCTATTGAGCGGGCATTGACAAGCAGGCAGACCAGCGAGTTTGAACTAAAACACCGCGATGAGCATGGTGAGTTAATGACCCTGGCGGTGGTTATTGCGCCCATTATCGATAACAGCAATGAAATTCTGGGTATCGGCGCCTGGATCAGAGACATTACAAACCGCAAGCAACTCGAACAACATTTAGTCCAGGTGGAAAAGATGGCCTCGCTGGGAACTCTGGCTTCGGGTGTGGCCCATCATTTTAATAATATTGTAGGCGGTGTAGCTACATTTGTCGATTACGCCCTGAGCAGCCAGGACCCTCAGTCAACAAAGCGCGCGCTTGAGATGACCGCTGAAGCCGCCGACCGTATCAGTAAAATCACTTCGTCACTGCTTACGTTTGCGGAAAAGGATATGCGTCAGTTCGACCTTTCGGACCTGACTGAGGTAATCCTGACCTTCAGCCATCTCGTTGAAAACCCACTGAGAGAAAAAAATATCAAGCTCGATTTGCATCTTCAGGCTGTGCCTGTCTATGAAGTCCCCGGCTCCCGCGTACACCAGATATTGGGGCATTTATTAGACAATGCCGAGCGGTCTATGGCTGAGGGCGGAACAGTTACAATTGATTTACATCGCAGCAATAACGATTTAATAATGAAGTTCAGCGATACCGGTTGCGGCATCGCTCCCGATATTCTGCCGCACGTCTTCGAACCTTTTTTTACTACGAACGGTACTATCTCCGGCGGCAACCACTCTTGTAGTGGCTTGGGCCTGGCTGTCGTTCACGGTATTATCCATGAACTCGGTGGAACCATCGACGTAAAAAGCCAACCTGATAATGGGACCACTTTTACAATTTGCTTTCCGCTCAGCAAAAGCAATTCAATATAAAAAACGGATACTATGGATTTATCTATCGTCATACCAGCCCTGAACGAGAACAAAAAGATTCCACAGGACGTTCGGTCCGCTACGGATTTTCTATTGAAAAATAATCTTACGGGCGAGATCATCGTTGTCGATGACGGCAGTGCCGACAACACTGCCGACGTAGCGGAAAGCGTCGAGATGCCCCACAATATCCCCCTGCGGGTTATACGCTCCGAAATGAATCGCGGCAAAGGACATGCTGTGCGCATCGGCATAAAAACAACACGCGGCGATTATGTTATGTTTGCCGACAGCGGCAATTGCGTCCCTTACGAGGACGCCCTGCGGGGACTGGATATGCTGCGGAACGGTGAGTGTGAGATAGCACATGGGTCAAGAAAGATGACCGGCACTCACATCCTGAAATCTCAGAACATGTATCGACGCATCTGCTCCCGCTTTTTCCACTGGCTTATGCTGCACTTCATGGCCATCCCCGCCAGGTTCACGGATACACAGTGCGGCTTTAAGATTTACCGTGGCGATGTCGGCCGTAACCTTTATGGCCAATGTGTTGTAAATGGGTTCATGTTTGACATCGAGACCATTATTCGTGCCGGAAAATCAGGCTATCGGATCGAGGAATTTCCCGTAGATTGGACCAACGATCGCGACAGTCGCCTGTCCCCCCTGCGATGCTCATGGAAACTGCTGAAGGAATTGATATTGATCAAGCACCTTTTTATATACGCCGCGTATAGGAATTCCCGCAAGTGAAACCGTAACATTTTGTTGTGAGGAGACGAGGGAACGGGGAACCGAGGGGACGAGGAAACTCAACGTGAGCACTATATAAAACGCCATCGCCTGTATCGCATTATCGCCACCAACGACAACGGCTCCAGCCTGCCGGGCAATGTTGTTTCATTACCTGCTTAGCCGCAGAGCCACCATGAAGAAACGAAGAACATGAAGGCAAGAGAAAAGTTCGAGCCACAGAGGACACCGAGAACACCGAGATTTTCAGACGCAGATTACGCAGATGTCTAATATTTTATTTCAGCGCGATCAGCGTCAAAGTATGCAGATTTTCCCAGAATAAATGGCGGGCATGGCCCGCCCTGCTATGGAGCAGTACCAGCCAACCAGTTTTCTGCCAGAATGGCAAGGTCTGGTATGTCGATTACACTGTCGCCATAGAGATTACAATCGCCGTTCCAGTGGGTATCACCGGGTACCGCAAGCCACGTAGCGGAAAAGATCGCAAAATCGAGAAGGTCAACATATCCGCTATCATTAAAATCAGCTGTAATGTGATCCAACCGGTCAACAAATAAGATGTAGTTTCCCTGCTCGTTGTCATAGCCACTTATGCGAATGTAATATTCCCTCCCCGTCCTGGCTTTCAGCGTAACTTGCGACTGATACCCACAATAATCGTC
>DAOWIP010000020.1 GCA_030640865.1 Sedimentisphaerales bacterium
CTTACCCCACGCGTTTTTCTTAAGTCCCGTAGGGACGACTGAAAAAACATGAGTGATCGCTTACAAATCTTTTAGGGTGAAAAAAGTGAGCCGGCAAACGCACAAAAAAAATCACCTCCGGTTAACGGTTTTTTTGATGATTGGGTTATGGGATCCGCTCATTTTACCACTCTCGACGTATGCTTGTACTATCGGCGTGGCCAATGGCTACACAACCTTCGACGAACGACCCATTCTGTGGAAGGTCCGCGACATCTCGGACGCCCGCCAGCAGCTTGTTCATACCACCGACTCACCCTACGACTATATCGGTGTACGCAGTGAAAACGGTCCGGTTTTCATGGGCCTCAACGAGGTGGGCGTCGCTTCTGGAAACTCGGTGGTAACTACAGAAGGCGGCTCAAACACTAACGCGGCGGTACAGCATCATATCTTGAGAAACTATAACAGTCTTGATCAGATCAGGAACTACTGGCTTTCGGAGGTGAGCGGCGGCACCTGCAACGCGTCAGGCTGTTTCCCCTTTATCGACTCCGAGGGAAACGCCGTCATTTTTGAGGTACACCGGTCCGAATGGGTACTCGAATACAACAGTATGAACACCAACCGTCAGGAACAGGGGAAGCTCGGCTTCGTCGTTCGCGCCAATGAATTCCATCAGCAAACAGACGGTACCGACGATTTGAGCATTGGCGGCCGTTATGCAAGCGGCGACTTCAACGTATCGGGACTGGTCGATATCGATATGCTCTCAGCCAAAACAGTTATTCAGGGCAACGATGATCCCAACACAGGCTTCGAGTTTGTCCGCTACGGCCCAGGCCGCGATTTGGCGTCCATCTCAAGAAGTACGAATCAATCGACCATGATGGTCCACGGCACAGCGCCGGGTGAGGACCCGGCCCTTGCGGTTATGTGGGTTATTTTAGGGCAATCGAATTACGGCATTGCTATACCTACCTGGGTTTGCGTTACTAATATCCCTTCCTGGCTCAGCAGCGGCGACATGTATGACCGCGCCAAATCCCTCTATACAAAAGGCGACGAGCAAGCTACACAGAACAGTGTCTTTCCGGTTGAGGCATACATGTTCGATGTGGTCGAAAATACTTTACTACCCCATTGGCGTGCGCATGGCGCAGCCGAGGTTGACACAATGGAGCGTATCGAATATCAAATGGCCAAAGACGCTTACAGCCTGCTTGATTGCCTTGATAATACCCAAAGCGACAATCTCGCACCAAATGTGGACTTCAACGCATTCCCCGATTATCTCACACTCGACTTTACACATACGGCAGACGACACCGACGGCTCTGTCGTCGCTGTACAATGGAACTTCGGCGACAATCAGACATCGTTCGATCCTTCTCCCTCGCACACATACACTGCTGCCGGTACTTATCTTGTTTCCTGCACAGTTACCGACGACGACGGCGTCAGCATTACCGCCTGGAGATATTACGTTGTTCCGATCGAATGCGACATCGCCGGCGATAACAAAGTCGATCTTTCCGATTTCGCTGTTCTGTCATCCAACTGGCTCAAATTGGATTGCCGTGAGCCGCTCTGGTGCGACGGAGCAGACCTTGACCGATCTTCCGTCGTCGATATTACCGATCTTCTCCTGTTCGTTCGTAAGTGCTTATTTTTCGATCCGGAAAATTGATGTAAGTCTTTAATTTGTGTGAAAAACGAATTTTTCACTTTATGCGATTTTTATGTGATTTTACTCGAAAACCGTTCATTTTTCGCATTTTTTTGCGACGCGGCGAAAATTTCGTCTCGTTCTTTAACGGTTTTCAACTGTTTTCGGCCAATATTCGACAAAAACAGACAGCTTTCGAGCAAAAGTAAATTTGCCCGATTTATGTCTCGTCAAAAAAAAAATAAGGTGATTTATGAAAACATTCGAAGAAAAAAACAGAGTAGCTAACGATAGTTTTTCCATTTTTATTCTGGTTCCGGTTCTGGTTTTTACCTTTATTTTTTGTTCGGCTGCGCAGGCCTCTGTAGCGGACAAGATTGCTTACTATCAGAATATTTACGACAAGGAATATCAGAAAAGCCATAAAATATATGACAGCATGGCAGCAGCCGGCGACACAACAAGGACCAACACCTATTA
>DAOWIP010000411.1 GCA_030640865.1 Sedimentisphaerales bacterium
CATCTCCGGCGTAATCGTCGCGCAGATGATTATGTCAAGGTCCTCGCCTTTGATATGACTATTATTTAATGCCTTACGGGCCGCCTCCAATGACAAAGAAGCGGTAGTTTCACCCTCTGAAATGATTCGTCTTTCTTTGATTCCTGTGCGGGTCGTTATCCACTCGTCGGAGGTATCTACCATCTTTTCCAGATCAGCGTTATTAAGTATCTTTTCCGGCACCGCCGAGCCGGTGGCTGCTATGACAGCCCGCCGTTTTTTCTGCGTAATAAGGCCCTTATTCAATTTTTTCCTTTCTTGTCCACAAGGTTTTTATTCACCAACCCCGATTGAAATTTCCCGATTTGTCATTACATAATTATTTTGCAGATAATGTTTTATACTTGATGCAACCGCCAAAAGTCCGAAAAAGACTACAAAAACAATACCAACGCTCCAAAATCGAGGGGGCGAAGTACTTTTGACGCTGGCGTCATACTTGGTCCTGCCGGGGAAAATCATACCCGATGGGTATAAAATTTCGGTTATCCGTTTTCCCTGGCTGGATGAGGCTGCAGTTGTTCGCTGATTTTATGATTAATGTTAAATTTCAATTGTTTTCTTACAGTTAGTATCGCATTGGTTATGGCTCGCGCGTTACTGCTGCCGTGACAGATAATGCAGGTGCCGTCCACACCCAATAATGGCGCTCCGCCGTATTCGCTGTAGTCATGTCGGGCATAAAGGCTGTCCACAACCGGCAGAAAATGATCGGCGATGTCCGGTTTTTGACGAGCTATTTCCCGGCCAATCGTTTTGAACAGGCTGTCTGCCAGACCTTCGGTCAGTTTTAGAATCACGTTTCCGACAAATCCATCACAGACCAGAATATCTGCGGGGTGATTAAAGAAATCACGCGGTTCCACATTGCCTACGAACTCAATTCGTTCATCGTTCCGCAGTAATTGATTAACCGATCTAACCAATTCGTTGCCTTTGGCGTCTTCCTGCCCGATACTGATTAGTCCGACCGTCGGATTTTGCAGGTTTCTGACCTGCCGCATATATATCCCTGACATTAGTGCATACTGATATAAATGACTGGGCTTGGGTGCGATGTTGGCGCCGACGTCGCAGACCGCTACAGGGCCGGCAAAGGTGGGAAAGACCACAAGAATCCCCGGCCGCTGTACCCCCGGCAGCAATCGCATTCGCAACTGACTGGCCGCCACACAGGCACCGGTATTACCGGCACTGATCACCGCATCGACCTCGCCGGCCGCCGCCATTTTGTTCATTATTGCTATAGAACTTTTGCGTTTGCGACGTATCGCCTCCACCGGAGGGTCGTCCATAGCAACTACTTCCGGAGCATGCACGATACTAAGTTGGGACTTACGGTATTTCTGCTTGTCCAGGTGTTTATGGATAGCCGATTCATCCCCGACCAGAACCAGTTGATCATCTTCAATCTGTTCCAGCGCCTTCATCGCTCCGGCTATAATCTCACCTGGCGCCTTGTCGCCGCCCATGGCATCGAGTGCGATACGCATTTGCTGATACCCTGTTAAATTACTCTGAAGGTTACTATTCGTTCTCTGCGATATTGATGGAAAACGAGGGGTTCACATAGCCGCAATCACACATAGCGTGAGGCAGCTTTGCTTTACCACATTTTCGACAGATGGAATAATTAACCGGCTTGAGCGCATGATGGCTTCGGCGGGTACGAGTGCGACTTTTTGATGTCTTTTTTACTGGAAGCATAATAACTCTAATTCGTTGTTAAATAAACAGTTACATTAACACACGCCCAAAAATGAGCAACCCACCCCCCAGCGGGCATACCAGCCCGATTGACGGTGAGTTCCAGAATTTAGACCATAATAACACGCTTGTCAAGGGAAAACTGGCTTGCATTACAACCGGAAAGTTGGTAATAGTATTAGTATCTCAGGTAGCAGTATGTATAATCTGATAAGGGAGCCGTTTATAATGGTTCCGAATGCCTGAATACCCACAGAGAAGGGAGTCTCGTATGGCTGCTAAAAAAGGTCGTCCCGCCTTGATCGAATTGATCGACAAGGGCAGTACTTCCACCCCCGGATGGTTTTACGGTAAGAAAAAAAGCAGGTTACAGCAATTTCGTAAGGGAACTGCCGTAACTGAGCTGAGCGCACCTGCTGTCCCTGCCGGTGGAGTTGGAATACCGTCACCGACAACCGAGCAGACTATCGGTTCGACACCGGAACCGGTCATCAGATCGGCGCCGAAGGCATGGCTTGAGTTCGCCGATGACAAACTGGTACTTTCATTGTCGTATTGGAAGGTGTTGCCTCTGGTGGCATTGGGGTTGGTTCTAATCCTGTCGATTACCTATCGGTTAGGCCAAAGCAGTGTTTCCGGTACTGATACCACCGATGACACTATTACCACTGCCAATACTAATAGCGATACCAGAGAACCCCCCGAAAACACCCGAATCGACAACCGAACCACTGCTGTAAAGCCTGGTTCGGCAGGTAAAACAACAAGTACCGCAGGCGTCTCGCCTGCATCAACAAGTACCGCAGGCGTCTCGCCTGCACCAACAAGTACCGCAGGCGTCTCGCCTGCACCAACAGGTACCGCCGGCACAACTACGTCCGCGATTTCGCCCCCCCAAACGGGTCTGTGCCTGATTATGTGCGGTCATCGGGACAAAAACGTCCTGGAGCCGGTACGGCGGTATTTTAACGCCAATGGTTCTGCCACAGTCGTCGGCCTTTACGGTCACGGCTATGTGCTGGTGCATGCTCGGCCTGTCCAAAAAACCACCAGCCCCGAGGCCGTGGCCATACAACAACGTGTAATTGAGTTGGGGAACAAATACGAACAAAATAAGCCCCGTGGCGCTCCCGGTTTCGCCGCGGCGTGGAAGTCGCCTTATTTTGTAAGAACATCCGATGTTCAGTTTTGAGTTTATACCGAACACAGTATATTTATTTGGTATTGTCCCTTGCACTGGGCAGTGGAGTGATTATAGTAACAACAGAGAGAACATAGATAAGGATGTGTAAGTTTCTACCGTCCAAAATAGTAATAAATATTTCCAACATAGAAAGGAATCGAATTGGCTAATCATTTCGCCGACCGCTTGACCGAGGCAATCAAGGACAAAGGCACTTGTGTGTGTGTGGGTATTGATCCGCTTTATTCACAACTGCCTAAGCAGATTACAGAACGCAAGGACCTTAATGACGAGATGGACCTTCCTGCGTCTTTGGACGCGGTGTTTGAATTTTGCATTAAGGTACTGAAAATCGTTAGCCCTCTGGTCCCGGCGGTAAAAATTAATAGTGCCTTCTTCGAAAAATATTACTGGGAGGGCGTTGAAAACTACTACTCTCTCATTCAGGAGGCGGACGCGCTGGGCCTGGAGATAATCGGCGACGTCAAGCGGGGTGACATTGGTTCAACCGCCCAGGCGTATGCCGCGGCCCATCTGAAGAACCCGGAATTTATTGATATGGATGATATTGTCGCGCCGGACGCGATAACAGTGAACGGTTTTGCCGGGGTGGACGGGATTTTGCCCTTTGCCGATATAGCGGTCGAGGAAGGTAAGGGCGTTTTTGTCTGGGTCCGGGCCAGTAACCCGTCGGCGGGAATATTGCAGGATTTCGCCAACGCGGAAGGTAAGCGATTTTTCGATTTGTTGGCTGAGCAGGTCGCGACTATGGCCTGCGAACCGCAGCGGATAGGCACGTCCGGTTACAGTAATATCGGCATGATAGTGGGCGGCACAGCCGCAGAGCAGGCCCATCAACTCCGCGAACAATATCCACATATCGTCTTTCTGGTACCCGGCTATGGCGCTCAGGGAGCCGCCCCGGCGGACTGCCTGCAATTCTGTAAAGAGGACGGATCAGGCGCGCTTATTTCCGCCTCGCGCAGTATCATCTACGCTTATAACCAACCTCGTTATAGCGAACAGTTCGGCGATAACTGGGAAAAATGTATCGAACAGGCCTGCCTGGATATGAAACAGGAACTTGCAGCAGCCTTGGTCCAAAAATAATCTCTATCAAACTCCAGATGCCACTTGTCATGTATGACAACACCATCCCCGAAAATTGGGCCGACAAAAAAGTCCTGGTAATGGGTTTGGGCCGATTCGGCGGCGGCGTGGGGGCATGCCGGTTCCTGGCCGAGCGGGGAGCACGAGTCACCGTAACCGATCTGGCAAGCGAGGATGAGCTTACCGAAAGCGTTGAGCAATTACGAGGGTTGCCAATCACCTTTCATCTTGGCGGTCATCAGGAAAACGATTTCAACAATTCCGATTTAATTGTGGTCAATCCCGCGGTGCGCAGAAATTCTCACTGGCTGAAACCGGCAATTAAGAATAACGTGCCGCTCACCTCGGAGATGAACCTCTTTTTTAGATATTGCCCCGCGCCGATTGTCGGCATCACCGGCAGTAACGGCAAAAGTACCACCACTGCCATGATCGCCGAGGTACTAAAGACCGACAACCGTGTGTGGATGGGCGGCAATATCGGTCAGGGCAGCCTTTTGGCAAAGGTGGACCGGATTCAGCGGGACGACATCGTCGTACTGGAATTGAGCAGCTTTCAACTCTATGATCTGGCCCAACTTGAGCGCAGTCCACACGTTGCGGTGGTAACCAATATTGCGCCGAACCATCTTGATTGGCACGGAACAATG
The DNA here is from genome assembly GCA_030640865.1 of Sedimentisphaerales bacterium. GTDB lineage: Bacteria > Planctomycetota > Phycisphaerae > Sedimentisphaerales > SM23-30 > DAOVXR01. Next base: position 4,690 of record DAOWIP010000411.1, read on the forward strand.
GACGAATATGTGCGGGCGAAGAAAAATGTATTTCGATTCCAAACCCGGGATGATTACCTTGTATTGAGCCGAAAGGATGGGGAGCTGATCAAATGGGGTAAAATATCAAAAAGCAGGGTTATATGGTTTCCGTCGAGAGATATGGAGCGGATTGAATTAAAGATGCCCGGCAGACATAATCAGATGAACGCCTCGGCGGCTTTGGCTGTGGGTGAGATTTTCGGCGTAAAACAGGAAACAGCCCGTGATATTTTACGCGATTTTCCGGGCCTGCCGCATCGATTGGAAATGGTTCGGGAAATTGGAGGGGTGCGATATTACAACGACTCAATTTCTACGACTCCGGAAAGCACTATTGCCGCGATTGAAGCCTTCGAGGAAAATAAAGTTCTTATTCTGGGCGGCTATGACAAGAAAATCTCTTTTGAACATCTTGTACGGAAGGTGGTCGGTTCGGTCGAGGCCGTCGTCCTGCTGGGCCAGGTGCGGGATACATTGGCGGAACTGATCGAGAGGGAAAAACAGAGCCGAAATGAAAACCTGCCGACTTGCGAAAAGGCCGACGATTTTGACCATGCGGTGGCCCTGGTCCGCAAACTCGCACAGCCGGATATGGTAGTTTTACTTTCGCCCGCCTGTGCCAGTTATGATATGTTCAGAAATTTCCAGGCTCGCGGAGAGCGATTCCGCCAACTCGTTTTTAAAAACCGTCTTTAGTCAAGTAGTCCCGTAGGGACATAAGATAATAGCCCAGCGATTTATCGCTGGGAAACCTGTTTTTTGGGGCATTTTAGTCCTGTAGATGGCATAAATAAAGGCGGTCTCCTGGCGGGTCGAGTATAATCGCCCGA
>DAOWIP010000180.1 GCA_030640865.1 Sedimentisphaerales bacterium
CATACTTGAAAGAATTGTAACATTTTAGCCAAATGTAGCACAAGCTTCCAGCTTGTGATTAAAACCTCTTGGGTGGCGCCTTTCTGTATTTCAGAGAGGCGCTCTTGCACGATTTTCCTAAATTGCCGCAGATGGCTAAAATGTTACCTTTATTCTATAATTAAATTAGTTAATATTGCGGAAAACCAATCCACTTTATTGTCACCCCCGCGAAGGCGGGAGTCCAGAGCGAAAAAGATTGATTCCTGCCTTCGCGGGAATGACAAATGCTGTTTCCGCAACAGAAACTAATTAGCATCGCATTCTATATGGTTTGGGAAGTCTTGTCAATACTAATTCCATTACAATTTTTGTCCGTATCGAAGATTTTGTAATATCTTGATATAAAAGAAGTTATCGCGGCGCATAGAAAAAGGCGGCATTTAAGAAAAACACCGCCGAAAATTATAAAATCATATTTTCAGTGTTTATATCGGACTATCTTACATAGCTGGGGATCTTGTTGCGCAGATCTATTGCTTGTTATTCTCCGAGTCTTCCAGTAGTTGTCGGAGGTAGGAGTTTTCCCTTCGTGTGGCTTCGAGGTCGAACAGCAGATATTTGATGCTCAACCGAAGGTAATCAAGGGAATCCTGCAGGGACGAGACACTTTTTTTCAACTCCGTATGGCGTTGTTTGGTCTCTTCAGCCAGCAGTTCCAGTCGTTTCCTTTGGGACGGAGGCAGGGTCCCGATTTCTTTGACTAATTCACCTAATTTTTTTTGGAATGTTGCTTCGTCCATGTTTGCTCCCAGGCATCATAAAGTTAGTTAAAAGTTACTTACCAACGGCTTGTTTAACAATTGCTTTCCTCATTGCGAATATTGCAAAAGTTGTGCCATATAGTCCATTGTGATGAAGGTAACTTATAACTATTCTGTGGTGAAGCAGTTACGATTTTCCAGCTCTTCAATCCCGGCTTTGCCGCGGAACGGTTTATAACGATTGTTGCCGGAAAGTTACGTTACATTTACCCAAGTGTCCTGTTATTCAGTCTAATTGCTTTGCTCACTATTTTTTACAACCCTCGTTTTTTCTTTAACCCTTATTATAATGCTCGTTGTTTTTCCACAACACTATCATTCGAAATAACTGCAAATCCGGGTTATTGGTGAGCACGTTTATCAGTGCTGTTATCGGTAAGTTCTGTTAATTTATGATGTCTGTATAAATTATATAACATTTGTGGGGGTGCGGCTGAATATTTACGGGATTTTTAAAGATTTTTTTGGATGATTGACAAATAGCCCTGAAATGACCTATATTACCGGACATGAGTGATATTTTACAGGAAATTTTAGCAGTTAAGAAAGTTGAGGTGGCCGCAGCTAAGGAACGGTTGCCTCTGAAAAAGCTGCGAGAAAGCATGCGAGAGTTACCCAAATGTCGTAATTTTTATCGGGCCATAACGAAGGAAAATCCGCGGCAGATCAATGTCATTGCCGAGATTAAACGAGCTTCACCATCGGCAGGGGTGATTCGTGAGGATTTCGATCCGGTGGAGTTGGCAAGTATTTATCAGACGTGCGGTGCCGATGCCGTCAGTGTCCTGACCGATGAACGTTTTTTCCAGGGAAGTCTGGAATATATCAGCCGGATAAAGGCAGCCGTTTCCCTGCCAATACTGCGTAAAGACTTCATTATCGACCCCTACCAGATATATGAGGCTCGCTCCGCAGGCGCAGACGCGATTTTACTTATCGCCGAGGCCCTTAAGCCGGCCGCTCTAATGGATATGATGATCCTGGCCAACTCGCTTACTATGACGGTTCTGTTGGAAGTGCACGGGCTGGATTCACTGCTGCAGGTCCGTAGCCTGGTAGGTTTTCCACAGGAACACTACAGTCTGCTTGGCATCAATAACCGCAATCTCAAAACTATGAAAGTTGACCCGGCTAATTCACTGCGTTTGAGCGAATTTGTCGATAACAAAAAAGAGTTGGTCAGCGAAAGCGGCATCAAAACCAGAAGACATGTTGAACAATTGATCGAGGCCGGTTTTAATGGTATCCTTATCGGTGAGACCCTGATGCGAAGTACTGATATTGCCGTCGGTTTCAACGAACTTTTTGGCCCAGACAGATAATTAGTACTTGTTGCGGAAGATGAGATATAGTGTGCCACGGCCATCTTGGCCGTGTTTTATTACGTTCTTTACGTAATATCCCGGTTGGGTGGCAGCCACCGAGTCTTCGAGGTAGATGGCTTGCTGGGTGGCATGCTTTACGCGTAGCTTATGCAAAGCATAAGACAGCTTAAACATGGTTTCCGGTTTTAGCGGTTACAATGTTTTTTGACTGTGCTTTTCGGCTGCTAATGCGTAAGTCCCGTAGGGACGATTGAAAATAGATATATCTCAATATAATACATATAAAATCCCACGAGATTGAATAGTTATATATTATTTATTGGTTACAATTAAATTATGGCTGATTCATCACCTGTAAATATGTTTGACTGCGCGAACTGCTCGCGGCAACTCAGTGTTGTGCCTGATTATATCGGCCGACTCGTAGCCTGTCCCTACTGCGGCAGTATGTTTATTATGCCCAGGCTGTCTCCACCATCATTGCAACGGGTTTCCTCCGGGAAAGCCGACGGTGGGACAATACCCCTTGCCTCCGAGGGAAATAGTGGTTCGTCCGCGGAACGGGCGGAAACGACCGATTCAATAAGGCTGCCTGTTAAACCGATAAGTCAGGCTACCCCGTATATTATGCCCGAACTGACCCGGCCCGGCGGTATTGCCGTCCTTGCGGTACTGGGCATGGTGTTGAGTATTACCGGATTAGTGTTGGCTGTCTCCGCGTTGGTGATCGGGACAGAAACGCTCTTCGGCAACGCCCAGTTCACGCTGGGTGATTCGATTTACTCACAGGTAAAGTTCGCGATGTACTGTCTGTATATGCTGCTATACATGTTGGTTTGTATGGGACTGCTGAAAGGGCGGAATTCAGCCCGGAGAATCTTTGTTCTCCTGACACTGTTGTTTATTTTCGGCGAACTGATTCAAATTGCCGTGGCGTCGTACAAAGGAGAGCCGCTCATTAATCCACCACTCGATTTTCTAAAAGTGATTGCTCTGGTATATATGCTGGGAGGGATGTTGTATCTGCTTCGCAGCCGGATCGGGACCTGGTTCGATTGAAAATTATAGCCACGAATGAACACGCCCGAAGGGATTCGAACCCCTAACCTTCGGTTCCGTAGACCGA
>DAOWIP010000121.1 GCA_030640865.1 Sedimentisphaerales bacterium
ATATCCTGCAGCGGTATGAGGGAAGCTCGCTGGTACCCAACAGGAACAAATCTATCTCGAATTTGTTATTGCTGCTGACCGGGCCTTTGTATCTGTTTGTGCTCCTTATGATTTCGGTGGTCAAACGGGCCGAGCAGGAAAGCGTCTCATTTTTCGAGGCGCTTCGGATGACATTCAGTAAATCGTTAATCCACAGGATCAAAAGGCGGCATTTTTCAGGTGCCCGCGGCGAGTACGCCATTGTGCTGTTGGACAGTTCGGGCCGAAGTTTATCGGAGGTGTACGGCCGCAGCCGCGACGATCGACGGCATACGGAAATCCTGGAACTGACTGAGGAGATCATCGGTGATGCCGTCTTGCTGTCTGCCAGTGATATCCTGATCGATCCTATCAATAGTACAACCGGTACTGTTCGTTTTCGTATCGACGGTATGCTGCGTACGACTTATGAATTTGATTTGGGCATGTGTACTTCGATAGTCAACAGCATCAAGGCCATCTCCGGTATGGACATAGCCGAAAAACGCCGGCCCCAGGACGGGGCCTTTATTGCCAAGATGGTCGAGGGAAGTATTTCGTTCCGGGTTGCCAGTGCCGGGGTTTTACATGGTGAAAAACTTTCCATCCGTATCCTTAACCAGATTTCAGGCCCGATGGATATAAAAGAACTGGGGTTTTCAGAAAGCCAGCATAAAACAATCCACGAAATGACTTACCGCTCTTCAGGTATGGTCCTCGTCTGCGGCCCTACCGGCAGCGGCAAGAGCACCACAATGTATGCTATTCTGCGGTGTCTGGATTTTAACACGAAAAATGTGATTACGATTGAAGACCCGATCGAATACGTGCTGCCCCAGGCCAGCCAGATCGAAATTAATACCAAGGCGAACATCACCTTCGCTAACACGCTTCGCAGTGTTCTGCGTCAGGACCCGGACGTAATCTGCGTGGGCGAAATCCGAGACGATGAAACTGCCGCCATGGCGCTGCAGGCTTCCCAGACGGGACATCTGGTCTTTGCCACCCTGCACAGCAGTAGTAATGCTACGGCCCTGGTCCGACTGTTGGACCTCGGCGTCAAACCTCTGTTGGTTTCTTCGGCACTGGATTTAATCATCTCCCAGCGTTTAGTCCGCAAATTGTGCAACCATTGCAAGGTCGCCGCCAATCTGAACGACAGCCAGATTATCAACCTTAAGGACAGACATATCGACCCGAATACCATTATGAGTCCCAAAGGTTGTAAGAAATGCGGCGGAACCGGCTATAGCGGACGAACGGGGATATTTGATCTCATGGTGATGAATGATGAGATTAAATCTCAGTTGATGGACGGCAGAATGTCGGTGGGTGAACTGAAAAAAAACGGCGACGGGCAGTTCCGGAAAATACTACAAAAACAGGGAATGAAATTGGCACTGGAAGGGACCGCCTCACTTAAAGAAGTTAAGAGAGTCGTTTCAAGTTTAGGATAACAGTTTGATATGTTCTTATTGCTTACTATAATTGCGGGCGTAGTCGGAGCGGTGCTGGGCCGCCGTGCCGGCTTTGTTACTGTGTGGATTTTCCTTTTTAATCTGCTGATCGCTATCTATATAAGTCTTATGCTCAGCCCGACCCTCATCGGTTATGTGCCGCTGCTCGATTCCAGCAGTTATTATCGCGCCCTGACTCTGCTGTTTGTAGTACTGCTGACTTTTCTTATGTGCCACAATTTTGTCGGCATGTTTCTGGCCCAGTCTTTTAGCGCGACGGTTCCGAGATTTTTCAATAATTTTTTCGCCGCTGTTACAGGCTTCGTTACAGGCCACTTTGCCTGTGGTTTTATCCTGTTTATCATCGGCGTTACGCCGGTGGCTGAAATCTCTTTTATGAAACAGCTATCGGAGACCTCGCTCGCCCAGGCCGTCGAGCCGCCGGTCTTGTGTGCGACCCAGATAGTCGGTACCGTTTCGTTCCAATGCGAGAGACAGGAACGCAGACAGGTAATCGAGTGGTTCGCCACCGGCAGACTGCCAAAGGAAAAAAATATAACTTCCGACTATCCTGCGATTGTTCCTGACGAACCTAACGAACCTGACATCTGACAAGCCCTGAGCGTTGGGGGGCACCTTTTTGCTGTAGGCAAGCTTGTTTGCTGAAGACAAAAAGCGATTTGTACCATTCGTTCATTTACATTCACACGATATTTAATGTGCAACGCTTTTACTCTCTACTCTCTAC
>DAOWIP010000201.1 GCA_030640865.1 Sedimentisphaerales bacterium
CAAGAAGTATGCCAATCGAGGGATGCCGCTGGCGGATTTGATCGAGGAAGGAAACCTGGGACTGCTGAGGGCGGTAGAGGGGTTTGACCCGGAACACGGCTCGCGGTTCAGTACGTACGCGTCGTGGTGGATCAAGCAGGGCATTAAGCGGTCGCTTATCAATAGTGTTCAGCCGATTCACATTCCAGCTTATATGGTGGAAATGGTCGCCCGCTGGAAACAAACAGCAATGGAACTGGAAGATCAATTCGGACGTCTGGCGACGACGGAGGAGATGAGTCGGGCTATGGATGTGTCGCCTCGCAAATTAAAGATTATCCGGCGGGCAGTGAAGGCGTTTAGTTCGCCGACGCAGATGCCCGTTGCGGACGAAGCCCTGTCGCTCAACGAGATACTCGAAGACGAACGAACACCACGGCCGGAAGAATCAGTCTTTAACAAAGACGAAATGCAGACAATAATGCGGCTGCTGAACGAGATTGACGAACGCGAAGCAGAAGTACTGCGGTTGCGGTTCGGACTGAACGGTGATGGGCCGCTAACCCTCAAAGAGATCGGCAAAGAGGTGGGACTGACACGGGAAAGAGTACGACAGATCGTGAAAGAGTCGCTGGAAAAACTGAATCAGATTCTGACGGCGGACGATTAGTCAAAATTCCTCATAGCCCCTAAAACCGGGGACTAAACATCGGCTTTGTATAGAATTTTAAATATTTTAATACTGTCGTTATTGTTCGCTGGAACAATCGTCTCGTGCAAGAAGGCGCCCAACAGGGAAGAGTCCGCCGAGCAAAACGCCAATTTATTCCAGCCTGATCGTTTGTCCACCGCAATAATTGTTTTGGCTGGGCAGCCTTTTTCGGTGGAATTAGCCTTTACCCGCTCCGCCCGATCGCGGGGACTGATGTTTCGCAGAGAACTGGCCGCTGACGCCGGGATGCTTTTTGTATTTGAAAAAGAACGCCCGCGCAGCTTCTATATGAAGAATTGTCTGATCGATCTGGATGTCGTTTTTGTTACCGCCGAGGGGAAAATCGCCCGACTAACAACCATGCGGATACCTGTACGAGGCAAACCTTTGAAGACATACGAAAGCGGCACACCAGTCAAATACGTACTGGAACTGCCGGCCGGCACCGCCCGGCGAATAGGCCTTCAACTCGGCCAGAGCGTCAATCTGCCCGCCCGTATCCGCACCATCATCCCCGAACCGCTATAGAGACAAAGTTGACGCCAGCGTCAAAAGTTTAGCTCGACCGTGATATCAGGCTGGGATCGTATATTTTAATGGTCGTTCGGCACTTTTGGCGGAGGTATCAAAGTTAATCGTCGTCAAGACCGCTACCAAAACCGCTGTCGCCGGCTTTGTTGGTGTCTTCTGCGTCTTCTGCGCCGCTTACGGCATTACCTTCATCCCCGCCCGATCTATTGCTGTCGTAGCCACCGCTATCGCGTCTGCCACCGCCACCGCGAGGGTCTCTGTCCGCTCGCTCTTTTGCCTGATTGACTTTCAGGTTCCGGCCATCGAAATCATTTCCGTCCAGCGCGTCTATTGCGGCCTGAGCGTCTGAGTCGTTCGGCATCTCCACAAAACCAAAACCCCTGGATCGTCCCGTTACACGATCCTGGATGATCGTTACGGTATCAACCTGGCCAGACTGCTCAAACAAGCCGCGAAGCCCTTCTTCAGTGGTCGAGAAGGAAAGATTTCCAACATAAATATTCATACCAATACACTCCTAAAACAAAAAAACTTAACTATACGCACCACGTATGGCAATTGCCGCGAGCGTATTATAACAATTATTTCCGGGGTTTTCAAGCTGGAGAAAAAAATATTTCCACTCCCACAATGGTAACGTCGTCACGCGGATGCAATGAGCCTTCCTGGTTTTCGATGGCGGTTACGAGCTTCTCGCACATAGTCTGCACGTCGGTATGAGCCAGATGCTCGAACTCCTGCCGAAAACGTAGCGGCTGGTCGGGTCCGTCATTGACAAACGCTTCCTCTATTCCATCACTGTACAGCAGCAATTTATCGCCCCGGTCAAGCTGGAAGGATTGGGTGGTGTATTCCTGATCGGCGAAGATGCCCAATAAAGTCCCTTTTGCTTCCATCTCGCGCATTCGGCCATGCCGGTCGATCCACAGAGGAAAAGGATGTCCTGCGCCGGCGATTCGGACCATCAGGGTTTTGGTGTTGAGCAGTCCGTAACAGCAGGTGGCAAACTGGAAATCACTGAGTTTTTGGCTGATTAGTTCCTGGTTCAGTTGGGACAGCACCTCCCCAGGCTCCACCAGGGTATAATCGCGTCCGCTGATGCGTTTGGTTACCAATGCCTGTTTTATAAACATAGTCAATAATGCCGCCGGCATACCGTGGCCAACGACGTCGGCTATATAAAAGCCCACATTCTCCTCGTCCAGCCGCTTTATATCGTAAATATCGCCGCTGACCCATGTAGCCGGCCGATACACACTGGCAAATCCAAACCCCTCGATTTGCGGCATTTGTCGCGGCAGAAAATCACGCTGCAGACGGGCCGCGAGACGCATTTCCTCGTCCACCTGATTAAAATAACTGCTCATCGGCTGACTCGTGCGACGCAACATCTTCAGCTCCGCGTTTAATTCCGAAAGCCGCGGCTGCAACTCAAGCAGCATGGCCAGCCGTCCTCTCAGCATTTCGCACGATTCACCCCGCCGAGCTGGAAAAACCCTCTTATAATCGTTAATCTCATCCCAATTGTTCAACAGGGAGTCCTCGGCCAGAATCAGCGTATTAATAGACAACTTCTCTACCTCGGCGGTGATTTGTTCGAGGTAGTCCCCTTCCAATTGATGCGTTTTTTCCAGGGCAAGAACCACCGCGGTGTTCTGGTCGAGCACTTTCAACTGCTCCAGAGCCTCCTGCGGGCGACAAAGACGACTTTCAATGTCTAATCGCTCCACCGCCTGCCGCAGTCCCGCCGGCAATTCTGTATCGGCACTGTTTATTATCAATAACTGGTTGGCCATATCTTTAGATTCTTCGTCCGTTAAAAGGACCGGCTTTAGGTGGAAACCGGATTGTTAGAAAAAGCCTTTTTGCCTGTGAGTTATAAAAAAATAATAATGCAGCTCCTTGTCAGGTAAGGAGTAACAAAAATTTGTAGAAAAACTCCAAAAAACCCGATTGACTATACAAGATGTGGTATATATTATAAAAAGCGTTCAAGATATGGAAACGGCAGTAATGAAATGCCCTCTGGGTTTGATCTATACGCACCGCGTATGGGAATTCCAGCGAGCGAAACCGTAATTGTCGTAAGGCTGCTGTTTTTGGTAACGTTAACTCCTTTTTGTTGCGTTACTTACGTGAAATAATACATAAATTTATAAATTGTGCTATAATTTAATAAGGGACAAGGAGTTTGTTATGCCGACCGGCACCAGGGAAACAGTTGAATCGTTGTCTTCCTCTACTGAAGAGAGATCGCTTGAAGAGAATTCGCTCAATCCAATCCAAATCGAGCGTTATTTCAGCAAAACAGACGTTCATCCGTTCGATGAACTGGAATGGGAACGGCGTACCGCGACCATTACGGATGAAAACGGTGATGTAATATTCGAACAGCAGGACGTCGAGGTACCCCGGAAATTCTCACAGTTGGCGACCAAGGTGGTGGTCAGTAAATATTTTTACGGAGAACTCGACACCGAGGAACGGGAGACTTCTTTCAAGCAATTGGTTCATCGTGTTACCCATACGATTGCCGGGTGGGGTCTGGAAGACGGGCTTTTCACATCTAAAGAACAGGCGGACCTTTATTACAAGGAATTGACATGGCTTTGCGTGAATCAGTACGCCGCTTTTAATTCACCGGTCTGGTTCAACGTCGGCCTTTATCACGTCAACGGCGTGGCGGGCAGTAAGCATAATTACCGCTGGGACACAAAAACCCAGACGATCACGAGTTGTGAGAATGCTTATGAATATCCTCAGGGTTCCGCCTGTTTTATTCAGAGCGCCGATGACACTATGGAAGGGATTATGTCCCTGGCGGCGAGTGAGGCAATGCTGTTCAAGCACGGTAGTGGCACCGGCACCGATCTTTCAACGCTGCGCTCGAGCCGGGAAAAGCTCAGCGGCGGCGGTAAACCGTCCGGGCCGTTGAGCTTTATGCGGGTGTTCGATCAGGTCGCGGCAGTGGTCAAGAGCGGCGGCAAAACCCGTCGGGCCGCCAAGATGCAATCGTTGAAAATACATCATCCGGACATCAAGGAGTTTATCTGCTGTAAGGCCGAGGAGGAACGAAAGGCCTGGGCACTTATCGAGCAGGGCTACGACGGCAGCTATAACGGCCAGGCCTATAGCAGCATTATGTTCCAGAACTCCAATCTGTCGGTCCGTGTTACGGATGAATTTATGCAGGCGGTGGAAAGCGACGGCGAATTCAGCACGAGGGCGGTTACGACCAATGAACAGATTGATACATATAAGGCCCGCGATCTGATGAACCTGATTGCCGATGGTACCCGCGTCTGCGGCGATCCGGGCATGCAGTATGACACTACTATCAATCGTTGGAACACCTGTCCACGCAGCGGTCGGATCAACGCGAGTAACCCCTGTAGCGAATATATGTTTCTGGACGACTCGGCCTGCAACCTGGCGAGCCTGAACCTGATGAGGTTCCGCAGGGACGACGGCAGTTTCGATGTCGAGAGTTTCCGAAAAGCCATACGCATTCTGATTATCGCTCAGGAATTACTGGTTGATCACGGTAGTTACCCCAGCGAGAAAATTACCCGTAATTCCCACAATTTTCGTCCTCTTGGGCTGGGCTACGCGAATCTGGGTTCGCTGGTTATGTCGCTTGGGTTGCCGTATGACAGTGACGAGGCACGCGCGATGGCCGGGGCGATTACCTCTGTTATGACCGGTACAGCCTATACCGTCAGCGCCGAACTGGCTCGCTCAATGAGTCCGTTCGATGGATTCGAACTTAATCGCGAACCATTGCTCGATGTTATCAAACTTCACCGTCAGGCCGTGGGCGATATCGATCCGGAACTATGTCCTGATTATCTGCTCAAGTCGGCTCATGACTGCTGGGATCAGGCATATACCGACGGCAACCGCTATGGTTTCCGCAATGCCCAGGCCTCCGTTCTGGCGCCGACCGGCACGATTGGATTTATGATGGACTGCGACACCACCGGTATTGAACCGGACATCGCGCTGGTTAAATATAAACTCCTCGCCGGCGGCGGTATGCTTAAAATTGTGAACAATACCGTAAAAATGGCCCTGCTAAAACTGGGCTACAACCCAGACCAGATTCGGGCGATCGTCAACTGTATCGAAGAAGACGACACCATCGAAACCGCTGAGGAACTTAAACCGGAACATTTAGGCGTCTTCGATTGCGCCTTTAAACCCGCCAAGGGCAA
>DAOWIP010000206.1 GCA_030640865.1 Sedimentisphaerales bacterium
AGTTGGTGCAGAAGTATATGAACTGGAATGAAAAATCCAAAGGAGCGATTGTCTTAAAAAAGATATGCGGCATTCTGGTTTTACTGGGTGGCGTCTATATGATCTACATTGCCTGATAAAACCCCTGTGCCTGATACAGGAAAGGAAAATATTATGTCAAACAAATTAACCAGAAGAATGTTCCTGGGAACTGTGGGGGCAACGGCAGCAGCAGCGGCAACCGCCAATGACGTTTCGGCTGCGTCCGACAAAAAGCCTTCGGAAAAAATTCTTATAGCAGGCGTCTCGTGCAGTCCCAGAAAGGGCAAGACCACGGCTACGGCTGTTAAGGCAGCGCTCGATGCCGCCGAACAGGTCGATCCACGCATCGAAATTGAGATGATCGATCTTGGAGGGTTGGAAATCGCGGGCTGGTCCGGCGGTGCCAAGCCGGATAAGAGTCAACAAATCAACGATGACTTCAAGCCGATTCTTACCACACTACGCAATCCCTCACTGGGCGGCCTGATCATCGGCTCACCTGTTTATTTCCGCACTATGAGCGCGCTGTGCAAGGTGTTCCTGGAACGCTGCGCAGTCCTTCGTAAGCCCGAACTCCTTCTGGCCGACAAGCCGGTCGGGGCACTGGCGGTCGGCAGCTTTCGCAATGGAGGCCAGGAACTGGCTATCGAGCATATCCAAACTGTTATGCTCTGTCATGAAATGATGATTGTCGGAGGCAAACCCAAAGCCCATCAGGGAGCGACACTATGGAACTTTGCCAATGATGACATTACAAAAGACGAATTGGGTATGGACACCGCGAGGAAACTCGGTATTCGTGTTGCCGAGGCGGCTATTCGACTCGATGAAAAATAGAAAAATACAGAAGAAACCAATGACAAATAATAGAAAGCCGCCGCAAACTCAATATAAAATATAAAATAAACAATGGGAAATTAAAGAAAATAAATACAGAAAGGTGCCACCAAGTTGGAATAGCATAACAGCATTTTTGGGCGACCACACAGGGGCGCCCCTACTTGCATAAACTGTGTGTAAAAATGCCACACGGCAGTTGCCTGAAATCAACATGTCCCTATAAGCGGAACCCATTGAAATTCCCGGAGTGTTCCCGCCCTTTACATAGTTGCCGCCATAACACCTTTAATTGTAAGTGGTTGCCCTTAAATATAACTTCCGTCTGTCTAATCGGTTTTCAGGGCACAGACTTTGTATTTATTTCTCCAGGAGGCTACAATGGAGTACCGGAGCTATGGAGAAAACAATTAATTATTACAATCTGCTCTGGGCGTTTATGGGACGCAAGTATCGTTTTCTAATTCTGGCAGCGGCTACCTATGCGGCTATGTGCTGATGGGAAATCGCGTGGGACATAAACGCTTCCCGCATTCGCGGGAATGACCCCCCATTAACATGGGGGGCAAATGAGTGTGTGGGTCATAAACACACCACGCAAACTCAATATAAAATAAACAATGAGAAATGGAAGAAGAGAGGAGAGATGACGAATGTGAACATCAAACATTCAACATTCAACATCGAATAAAAAAATAACGTGGGTCGCTGACCCACGCTATTTGCTCTTGCCCAGAGAGGAAAATCTTAAGCCCGTGTTACACGGGCTTCTTTCTGCGCGTTTTACGTTTTCGTCAAAAACACAAATTCCTAATCGTTTAAATTAACCACCTTCGGCGGGATTTCTGTACCGCTGGCGTCTCGCCGGCAAAAGCAGAAGATGCGGACGGGACGGCTGCGGTACATTCAGAAAACAAATTCCTAACACCTTCTAATACATTCCACTACCAGCCGTACTCCGAATCCAGTCGCTCCGATCTCACGCCAGGGTTTTTCCCTGTCTGTGTCGGCCACTGCCGCGATGTCAATATGAACCCAGGGCACATCACCGACAAATTCGCCCAGAAACGCCGCCGCCGTGCACGAACCAGCTTTGCGATCACCCGTGTTTTTGAGATCGGCTATTTTACTTTTCATCTGTTCGAGGTATTCCGGTCCAGACGGCATTGCCCAGACCGCCTCGCCGCTCACCTCGGCTGCCTTTTCAATTTTCTTTTTCAGCGCATCATTATTGCCGAATAACCCCGCGTTATGTTCACCAAGAGCGACAACGCATGCGCCCGTCAATGTAGCCATATCGATTATCGCTGCGGGTTTCATCTTTGCCGCGTACGCCAGTGCATCGCTTAATATCATTCTCCCTTCGGCATCAGTGTTTTGCACTTCTACTGTCTTGCCGCTGTAGGTCCGTATGATGTCGCCCGGCCGATAGCTCGTTTGGCTGGGTAGATTCTCAGCCGTCGGTATCAGGCCCACCACATTCAACGGCAGTTTTAACTGGGCCACAACCGTCATAATGCCAAGTACCGCGCAGCCGCCGGCCTTGTCGAACTTCATTTCCTCCATCTTTGCCGACGGCTTGAGACTGATGCCACCACTGTCGAACGTAATCGCCTTGCCAACTACCACCACATCAGGCCCTGTTACCGCCTTGCCACGCGCGGCACTACCCTTTCGGCCCTTATGCTCCAACATAATCAATCGCGGCTTATTAGCCGAGCCGCCTCCGACCGCCAATATGGCGTTCATTCCCATTTCCACCAAATGTCTGTCATTAAAAACCCTGCATTTCAGGCCAAACTGACGTGCTATCTTCTTTGCTTCGCGTCCCAGTAACGGCGGATTAATTTCATTGCCCGGCTTATTAGCCACCGCCCTTGCACGGTTCTGGCCCTGACCCAGAATTGTCCCTGTTTTCCGACCTCGGTTCAGCTTTAACACCGCGGCGGCCTTCGGCTCCACGATAGATACCCGCACAGTACCCACTTCCTTCGATTCCTTGTCGGCGGACAGATAATCCTGATATTTATAGCGCCCTACGATGGCCCCTTCCGCTAATACCCGCCCCGCTGTCTCGGCGTCTATCTTCGCCGGCACAACAGTATGCAACGCCAGTCCCAACCGGCCCGCCCCCAGTTTGTCCGCTAAGCGTGCCGCTGTACCCGCCGCCTGCCGCAGGACAGCCGGCTCAATTTTGTCTTTCCTGCCCAGCCCAACCATCAAAATCCGTCGGCAACCAACTCGGCCGGTCCTGTATAAAACCGTTGTTTCGTTTGCCTTACCCTTAAAGTCCCCCAACCTCAGTATGTCCCTTATTGCCCCCCCTACCGCCTTGTCCAGATTCGCGTATTCACTCGGCACCCGTTTAGTACCCTCGAACAGTCCTACCGTCAGAATATCTCCATCGTACCGATGTAGCTGAAGCTGCTTTACCATAACACTTGTTTGTTTCGCTTGTCTAATCATATAATTATGCTCCTATCACTAAATCAAAAGAAAAACACGTGGGGTAAGACCCCACCCTACAAGACTAAATCAAAAGAAATCCATCGGTTATGCCGGTGGTTGCTGATTATTTAGTTGCTGTTGCGTAAAACGTGTGCCTCCGGCGTGTCGCCGGGAAACTACGTAAAGAACGTAATAAAACACGGCCGATACGGCCGTGGCACATTATATTTTATCTTTCGCAACAGATATTATTTATCAATCTGTTTTACCTGTCAAGGAATATATCCGATCATAAAGCAATTCGGCCGCGTCCCATAATCTTTATTCTACTTGAAAAAAATCACAACTTTTTTTCCTGTTGGCCGCGATTAACCCCATTAGTAATATCAACATACCCATTTTTGTTTTCGGCATCGCGGATTTGACTGCTCGCGCTCGATACAGCTACAAAGTAAGCCGATATGAATGATGAAACCCCCACAGGGAAAACAATTGAACATTTAAGATCGTGTACGACAAACAATGACAACAAATAATACGAAAGGACCAAACCATGATCCCGGAATCATCTTCGAATAATGATGTTCTTACTGCGCGAGACCCCCATGAATTACTGCATATATTCGAATCAGCCGAAGACCTGCCCACTCTGCCGGAGGTGGCTATTCACCTTCAGGAAGTGGTGAACGACCCCGACAGCAGCGCCAAAGACGTCGCAGCTATTATCGAGGAAGACCCGGCCATTGCCACTCGTGTTTTGAAGATGGTCAATTCGGTTTTTTACGCCCCGGCCCGCGGCTCTGAGATTACCCATCTCCAGCCCGCTATTTCCCGTCTTGGCTTTGTTACCGTTACAAATATCGCTTTGAGTACCAGTATCTTCAAGGCGTTCTCGCGTAATCAGAGGCCTGTTTTCGATCGCCGTGAGTTTTGGCGCCACAGTATAACCGTCGGCATAATCACCACGGTTTTACAGGATTTCTGCCAGGACCAAATCAATCAGCAGATTACCCGCGATGTCGCTCACCTGAGCGGCATAGTACACGATATGGGAAAGATTCTCTTCGAACGCTATGCCAACGGCGAGTTTCATCAGGCTATCACAAGCGCCCGTGCCGCCGATATTTCCACTATTAAGGAAGAGGCCCGTTTTATCGGTATGGGTCATGATGAGGCCGGCGCCTGGCTCGCCGGTAAATGGAAACTCGCCCAGGAAATCAAAGACGTCATCCGCTGGCATCACGATCCCCTGTCTTGTCCGGAAGTCGAGCATCAGCCCCTTATCAAGCTCGTACACATGGCCGATTACATCTGCCACAATCAGGGACTGGGCGACAGCGGTAATCAGTCGCCTACCTACGACAACCGTGTCCGCGAGGAGTTGGCCCTTACGCCAGAGAAAATCGCGGAGATTATGGATGTAGTCGAGGAAGAGGCATCAAAATCCGAAGTACTTCTTTCTCTGTCCGAATAAATATAACTCGACGACAATTTGCCTTCCTCCACCATTATCACGTGGTGCAATGGAAGGGAGAAAAGATGTTGGGCGGGGGCATTGATTGCCCTCGTCCTTTTTTTTGCCACAGAGTTCCCGTCGCTGACTCCGGTATCCGGTTTTTCAATCGTGAGCACTATATTATTGGTTTACTTTGTGCTTTCGTGGTGGTATATAATGATTATGCAGTCTTACAAGATTCATTTTCAACCGGATGATATTACTATCGTTACGGAAGCGGGCCAGTCGTTATTGGTCGCGGCCCAGCAGGCAGGGATTATTATCAACAGCGTCTGCGGCGGCGCCGGCACCTGTAACAAATGCCTGGTGGAAATCGATGGTCAGGTCGAGCCTGTCCGAGCGTGCCAATTTTATGTCGAACATGATCTGGTAGTGAACATCCCGGAAAGCTCACGTTTCTTCGAACAGAAAATACTTCAGGAAGGAATCAATCGCAGCTCCTGTCTTGATCCGCAGGTTGCCAAATATTTCGTACAGCTATCCGAACCAACCCTTGATGATCTCCGCTCCGATGCCCAGCGGCTGACCGACGCGGTAAAAGAGGCCGTCCGCGTTTGCCGTTCGGAGAATGAAATTACGGCTGATACGGTTTCCGGCACTGCCGGTGAGAATATAAAAGGCACCGCCGATTACGGTCTGACAATTGACTTTGCCCTTTTGCCGAAGCTGCCGGGACTGTTACGGGATAACGATTATGCCGTTACCGCACTTTGCCACGGTCGGCGCATCATTGATCTTGAGCCGGGCGATACAACTGATAAGCAATATGGCCTGGCTGTCGATATCGGCACTACTACCGTGGTGGCGGAACTGGTTGACCTGACCAACGGTAAAGAAACAGCCGTCGCTTCAGAGAGCAATCCCCAGATTGCCTTCGGTGATGATGTCATTGGCCGAATTGAGTACAGCCGGACCCACAAGGACGGCCTACAGCAGTTGCGGGAACGAATCACCGAAGGGATCAACCAACTTATCGCTGAAGTATGCGAGAAATCAGGTATCGACAGGCGGCATATTTACGAACTGACCGCCGCGGGCAACTCGACTATGCAGCAATTATTTCTCGGTATCCCCGTCGACCCAATAGGCCAGGCTCCTTATGTCTCGGCGGTAACCACGGCTGTTAATGTCCCGGCGGTTGAGTCAGGCATTAACATCAGCCCGGTCGGCAATGTGTATGTAATGCCGACGGTGGCCGCTCATGTGGGCGGCGATACCGTGGCCGTGGCACTTTCAACGGCGATGGGCCACAGTGAAAAAAACAATCTCG
>DAOWIP010000015.1 GCA_030640865.1 Sedimentisphaerales bacterium
ATAAGTTAGGCAATGATTGTCATTGCGAGTTACCGACTGACACCAGAGAACGGAGAGGGCGGGATTCGAACCCGCGGTACAGGTATATGCCCGTACGACGGTTTAGCAAACCGTTGCCTTAAGCCGCTCGGCCACCTCTCCAACTATTTATGTAACAAGCAATTACGACGCCAACGTCAAAATCGCAAGCCATGACAAAGTCCAATTCCACTCACAAAACACATTCCAATAAATTTCCCCCTACTTTATAACTAACTGGATAATATTGCAAGGAAATAAAAGCCAGCCAAGACTAAAAAAAACCGTCGATGCGGCGGTGATAAGAATATAAATTCTTGACTTGCTAATGCTTGCTTGATATGTTGATATAATCGCTTAGTATGGCTGATAACCGTATGGACTGAAGCCCATCCACATTGCTGAAAACAATATAGTCTGAAGCACATTCTGGAGTTCTGACAATGGCTAATAGTTTTAATAAACATTTAAATGGCCCTGCGATCATATTGCTGATTTTATCGGTTCTCCTGACTGCACATGCTCAGCAGTTACCTGACTGGACCACTAAAATCCGTAAGGGTCACCCACGACTTTTCTTTAATGCTGACACCTTCCCTGCCGTGCGTGATCGTGCCCTCGGCGTTGAACGCAAAGGGTATGAGCGAATCAAAAAAGGTGTCGATAAACTTAGGGCAAAATTGGCCGATCAGCCTCAGCCCAAGGCCAGAGAACTCGGACCCCAGGCTGCCCAAGCCGCGTTTGTGTACCTCAATACACGGGATACTCGCTACCTCGAACTCGCAAAAAAATGCCTCGATACCAGCCTGCGGTTCTACGAAGAATGTTACCGGCAGCGCAAAAGCGTGAACTGGTATTCCACCACCCGAGTCCATGCCGTCATGGCCTGGGATTGGCTGTATAATGATCTTACCGAAGGCGAGCGGCAAGATTACCTGTCCCGACTGGTTAAAGTTATTAATAACGTCATCAAGGCCAAACCCCGCATCTACCGTGAGTCCCGCGGCGGATATAATACCGGCTTCTATAGCATCAGAAATTGCCAGTGGTTTATCGGCTGCACAGGATATGGCACTGGTATCGAACCGGAGTTGGTCAACGAGTGGCTCGTATGGGGACATGACGAGAATATCAAACTGCTGCAGCACCGAAAAAAGGCCTGCGGCGACGACGGTGGCGGCGCCTCGCCCACTCTGGGCTATGTCTTTGGCGCATACCCATGGTCCGAGCAGAACTTTTTTTATACGTGGCTGTCCAGTACAGGTAAGAATATCGCGCCAGATTGGCCCCACTCGGCCTGGCTGGCCAATTACGTGATCTGGAATTGGATCGCCGCCGAGCCGGTCCCCCTGGAGTTCGGCTACGGTGACACACCCCATACCACCAACCGACTACCGAGCCATTATCTTTATACGCACATGGCTAACATTCGGCATCTGTACAGCGCTGAGGTCCCGCAGGCGGCCGCGGTGGCCCAGTACCTTCAAGAAATCCTTCCGCACCAATCCTACGACAGAAGCTGGTTTATTTATCCTTTTCTTCTTTTGCGCTTGGACAATTCGCGCCATACCTTCAAGCCCGAAAATCTCCCCCACGCCCGACACTTTGAAAACATGGGCCAAATCTTCATGCGTTCCGGTATCGGCATGGATGACAGCTACTGTCTGTTCACCTGCGGCGGTATCCTGACTCAACATCGGCACTATGATACGCTTAACTTTGTGATTTACCACCGCGGCTTTTTGGCCCTGGATTCCGGTACTCGGTATAATGAAGTGAAAAACGGGCAGCACCTCGCTAATTACTATGCCCAGACCGTTGCCCACAATTGTATCCTGATCCATCAGCCCGGTGAACCCCCAGCCCACTATTGGGGCGGCACGGTAACCGGTAATCACGGCGGACAGCATAAACAACTCGGCTCGGCCGTAAAGGCCTTCGAGACCAATGAGGACTATGTATATGTCGCTGGTAACGCAACTGCATGTTACAGGCACGGTATTATCAAGCGTAAAGGTCAATCCGACCTGCCCGAAAAATGCAGTCTGGTAACCAGGCAGATGGTCTTTGTTATGCCTGACCACTTCGTGATTTTTGATCGGGTGATTACTACCGACCCCACTTATCGCAAGGACTGGCTTATTCATACCGCCGACAAACCCGCCATCATTGATGATAATACTATCCGCGCTGATCATGGCCGTGGCCGTATGTTTTGCCGTACATTGCTGCCGGAAAATGCAAAACGAACTTTCGTCGGCGGACCCGGCAGGGAATTCCAGGCGGCGGGCAAAAACTGGGCTGTCGAGACCGGCTCCCTCAAGCCCGAAAAGCTCGCCCTGATGGGCCGGTGGCGCATGGAAATCTCACCCTCTGCGCCGCGTAAAGAGGATATGTTTCTTCATGTCATCCAGGTCGGCGATCGGAAGCTGAAGGGAATGGTTGAAACCGAACTGATCAGGCCCGACCATCGCAGAGGCGTTCGCTTACGCATCAACGGTGTTGTCTGGGAGGTTACGTTTGATATAACCGGTGAACCCGGCGGCCATATTAAACGCACCGGCGGCAGAAAAATAATCAATGCTGAACTCACCGATACGGTACAGCCGCAGAAAGGTATTATGGAAAATTAATGACTGTTTGGAAATATTTGAAGGAGTAATAAGAATAAAAAAAACGATTGGCTGTATTTTGATTGGTTTGTCCTGTGCTGTCTCGAGTTGGGCCGGCACGATGACATACGAACAGGCTAAAAGTGCCCTCACTCAACGCGTACTACCTGAATTCTGGATTGGCGATGTGAAAGGATTGGCTGCCCGATGGGATGCGCTTCAGCGCGGCAATGTCAGGACCATCAGCATTTCCCCCGGCGGACGTCCGATTCATTTAATCACTTATGGCAAACGCGAGGAAGTTAAACGAATGGCCAACTTCAACTCCGCCATCGGCGCCCATGAGCCGTCGGCCTATATGGACAAGGCGGCAAGAAAGAAGCCTGTAATCTTTTTTGTCGGGCCGGTGCACGGCCATGAGGTTGAAGGCTTGACAGGTCTGGTTAATTTCATAAATATTATGGAGACCGGGCGTGACCTTCGCGGGAAGGACCAGTCCGAATTGCGTGAATTGGGTGAAAAGTGCCGCCTGCTGATTATCCCCGCCGGCAACCCAGACGGCATCGCCCGTTTTGAACCGCGGACCGCTCAGGGAATGGCAATGGAAAATATGTGCTTTTGGGCTATGGGAACCTGGTCGGATAATAATATAGCTTATTGGCCGACGTCCAAACGCCTGCACCCGATGACCGGTGACAATGTCGGATTCCTGGGCTGCTACTTTAACGACGCCGGCATTAACCCCATGCACGATGAATTCTTCGCCCCGATGAGTTCCGAGGCAACGACGATTCTGATGGTCGCTATGGAAGAGGGGCCTGACCTGGCGACATCTCTGCACAGTTTCTCACTTTCGCCGGCTCTGCTGCGGCCGTCTTATGTAACGACCGAAATTAAAGAGGATGTGCGTTCGCTGGCCCAACGGTATTACGCATTACTTGATAAACGCGGGCTGCCACATCAAAAGCCATTTCCTGTGAGGCCTGACGGGGGCAAAAAACCGGCACCTTTCAATCTGACGAGCGCCCTCTATCATATCAGTGGCGCTACTTCGTTTACCTTTGAGTCGCCGCACGGAATCGCTGATGAGAAAGCCTGTCATGTAAGCCTTGAAGAAATCCTTGATATCCAACTCACACTCTATGAAGCTATGATGCGTTATGCACTGGAGAAAAAAACGAACCAGGTAAAATAACCAACACACAAGCAATCACTTCAATTCCTTGATCCTGATGCTGCGGAACTCGACACGTGTACCGTGGCCGAGAAAAGCGATATGCCCCTTCTTCCGTTTTAATCCCGGATGTTCTTTACCGTCCATAGTTCCATCGGCGCTGGCCTTATCGATGTCGGCGTCAACGATCATATAGCCGTTGAGATTAATAACGATGTGAGGCCCACGAGCGATAACCTCCTGGTAATTCCATTGGCCGACAGGCCTGAGACGTCCCCGTTTGGCGGGGACGACGCCGTAAATTGAGCCGTGAAACTGATACGGTTTCAGATTTCTGTAACGCTTGGCCGAGTTGTCCAATATCTGGAGTTCCATGGCATCATAGGCGGCGTGGCTTGGATAAGGCGTACGAATGCCCAAGCCATTATTAGAACCGGGGGCAAGCTTAAATTCGAATTGCAAAATAAAATTGTCGAATTCGTCCACAGTAAAAAGGTTTCCGCCCGGCTTGCAAATAATAGTGCCGTTTTCGACGACATACCCCTTAGTGTCCCCCTTCCAGCCGGTCAGGTCTTTGCCGTTGAACAACAATCGCCAATCGGATTCAGCGGTAATCTCACGGATAAAAATATTCCTGAAATGAATTGGGTTGCCGTGACATTGCAGTTCGATCTGCTCGGATGGAAAAATAGGTTTGCTCCGGTCCCAGTAGTTTTCCTGAACAATATTGTCCACCACTAATTCGTCATTAAGATGCACAGTTACATGCTCACCAATCATCCTGATACGAAAAGTGCTCCATTGGCCAATCGGGTTGTCGGCTGTTACGAGAGGTTTGCTGGCGTTTCTCTTATTATTAAACAACCCGCCTGATCCGATTCCTTTATTCCTGGGCTTTTCAGGGTCCCAGATTTGTATTTGCGGCGTGCCGCGAAGATAAATACCACTGTCGCCATGAGGGTCCACGATTTTCCAATCGACGAGCATCTCGAAATTGCCATAATCGCGGATTGTGGCCAGACTGAAACCCTTACCGTCAAATTCCAGAACCCCGTCTTTATTGACCTTCCAGTGGTCGCGCATTTTTTTGTCCGCCTTGGCCTGCGCCTGTTTCAGTTGCTCCCGGCTCAGGGCCTTGCGTTTGATGGGGTTGTCATTGGGCCGGGCCAGAAGCCCCTTCCAGCCGGTTAAGTCTTTACCGTTAAACAACGCCACAAACCCGGCCGGCGGCTGATTCAGAGCCGATTTCGGCATAGTCTTCAAATAATCGTCCGCCTGTTTGCGCAAGTTGGCGTTACCGCAAACGGCAACCACCTTTTGCAATATAAGTTGAACGTCCAGTCCTTCCAGCCCTTTTTGACCTTTCTTTTGTGGGCAGGCGATCTTCACCGCCGCCTGACATGCTTCGTTCCGCAGTACCTTATCGTCTAACCACGGTGCGACAAACTTTAAGGCTCTTTCATGTCTGATGCCGGCCAGCGTAGCCAGTATGAGTTTTTTTTCGTCCGGCCGCTGTAGCGATTTAATAGCGATATGATACTTCCACAGCTTGTCGTTCAGAGTTCTTTGGGACGTTGGCAACAGACGGATCAACCCGCGCAGGGCCAATACCTGTTGTTTGAGCTGCTTTGTTTCACAAACAATCTTAAACAGTTCGTCAACAGCCGCGTTGTCCGGCCAGTCGGCCAGGGCACGCACCGCAGCGTTACTCACGCTGGTATCCGAACTTTTCATCTCGGCTGATACCGCCGAGAGCGACTGGCCGCCACCGATCCTGGCCAATATGCTCAGCAAAGAAATTTTTGTTACCGCATCACTGTTTTTCGGAGTTTTCCGCAATAACTCAGTCGCTTTATCACGATTGTCAAACTGCTGTGCGGCTGTAACCACCGCTTTTTGGGCCGCTGTTCGCTCGGCAGTAGTATGAGCCTTGAGCATTAAACGGACCAAACGCTCCAGATCGCCGGCTGTTACCAGATTGTTCAAGGCCCGAAGCGCG
>DAOWIP010000171.1 GCA_030640865.1 Sedimentisphaerales bacterium
ACTGCCTTCATTAAAGTTCCAGTACGCGATCGGATTGTTATCCGGGCGGACATAAATCACCACTACATCACAGGCGTCTTCTTCGCCGTCATAGCCGCGGAGCTGCAATTCATAGAATCCGACCGCGTCGAACGTGACGCAGGGATCCTCGATCGCGGTATCGGAGAATGTTACCGTACCCGGGCCGCTGAGCTGCGACCACGTCAACGTCAACTCGTTCGGCGGGTCCGGGTTACCATCATCGGTAGCTGTCCCGTCCAGTTGAATCGTAACCGAAGGGGCTTGCCACAAGACCGACCGAAAACCGCCGGCGTCAACAAAGGGGGGAATATTAAAATGGGGGTCAAAGATGATTGTGGTTTTATCGGGATTAGTAACATTGTAGTCCACCAACACAGCCCCAGGGATGCCAAAGCCCGAAATCGAGCCCTGGGCGGCATATTCCTCGACAGTTGACACCTTGTCGCCGTCCAATATCATCACGCCGTAGGTGAAATCCAGTCTGCCGTTGGCGGTCATCAATAAATCGCCCGCGGTAACAACGCCGCCGTCAAGGTGAAATTCACAAGGCGCACTGGAATGGTAACTTAAACGTATTTCGCCGCCAACGTTAATCGTACCACTGGTCATATTAACGGTCCCTCTGCCGGCGCTGGCACGGGAGAGGTACATATCGTCTTCGGCGGTTATAGTGCCGCCGCTCATATTCAGGGTGGCGGTACCGCTGTCTGCAACTACAAAGTGCCTATAATAATTCGCACTCGGACCACCTTGTACCGTAAGAGAGCCTCCACTCATATTGACGGTACCGGTTGTGCCGCCTGAATTGGTGATTAAAAAGCCCCCCTTGGCAACTATATCACCACCACTCAAATTTAAGATGCCCACCGCACCGGACCTACGCGCGATTGTAAAGTGTTCAAATTCGGTAAGCGAGCCGCCGGTTACGGTCAGGATACATGGGCCGGTGTCCTGGCCCACGATAACTCTCCCAACTGATGCGTTTACGGTTTTATCGACCAGGGGCTGATGTACGAAGGGGTCGTTGATCATGCCATAATCTGCGTTCGTCGGAAGAGCGTCGCCCACCCAGTTTTTCGCTGTAGTCCAGTAGTTATCGCTGCCGCCTCCGTCCCAATACACTTCGGCCGCCTGAGCCAAGTTGGCACCGGCCAGCAAGACCGCCAGGGCCAATACACACACCATTAATTTTTCCATTTTCTTTTCCATCTTTTCGTCTCCTTAATAATAGAAATATAAACTTGAAACAACAACAGAAACACACCTTTACCAATCGACATATACCCACCCTCAGCCCCAAAAGAAACTAACAGACCCCTTTCCATAGACACCTCCTTTATATTACGTAACTATGCTTCACAAAAAGAGTTGCCATCAAACATGATAATTGACACATACCATTGCACAACATAAGATGATAAATAACAATGAGTTACACAGATTCCCTTTGCTAATGTGAATTAATACAATTCAACATGCTGTCAACAATATAGAATATCGACAAACACTATGATAAACAATAGCAAGTTTCGTGTCAAGAAAAAGTAAATTACTACCGCCTGCAAGGCGGTAGCTTTTGGTCTTGGTGGGCTTAGACTAAAGTCATCGCCCACCGCTTTGAATACGGAAGTTCTCACCGCCATCGGATGGCTCGTTGCCATCCTGGAGTTTAATATACTCCATAATGACCTCGTCGGTAACATTACCGCTGGTGGCCACAAAGTAGCCACGAGCCCATAAGTGGCGGCCCCAAAATTGTTTGCGAAGCTACGAAAACTCCATCATCAGTTTTCGAGACGTTTTGCCCTTGATGTATTGCATGATTTTACTCGGAGACAGATTCGGGGGACACGACAGAAACACATGGACATGATTAGCGGAAACAGGACCTTGAAGTATTTTCGATCTCATTGGTCTGGCACACCTCGCGAACCGGATCGCGGAGTCGGTAGGCTATGGTACCCTGCAATATCGACCTGCGATATTTCGTTATCCATACAAAATGGTATTTTATGTCAAAACGGCTATGGCTACTTTTTCGATAATTTTCCATGGCCACTATTGTAACACATTTGGCAGTTTTCCTGAAGGTTTCGCCTGAAGGCGAGGGTTTTAATCCCATCGTGGGACAATAATTTTTTCTGGCGCATTTTAGCTCGATAGTATAGATTTAATACCTTTAAAAGCATTTAATACGGTTGCTGTTCCATTATTTTGAGAATGTCTTTGAATAAGTTGAAATGATGGCCGGGACCCTGAAAGTGTGCACAATCTGGACCGCCATTCCATAGTGCATAATCAAAAATATTCGGGTTTGTGGCGAACGCAACGTGACCGTCGCCGTACAGGACGTTAGTGCCTCTTGGTATGTTATGCCTGATATGTGAAAGGGTGTACCAGTGATGAACCATACCAAACACTACAGGCTTATCTTGTAGTTCATCAAAATTCTTCTTTTTGTGCAGAAAGTAATTGTAATTCAGGCGAATACGGGTGTTAATCTGTCCAGGCTGATAACCTGCTGTTGGTATGTAGCTGGCCCAGGGCCCATCAGCGGTGTAATAATCGTATGTATAGTACAACTTTCCAAAATGCTTGGAAGTACCTTTAAATCCCTGGCTGGGACAGTAGAAAATTTCAGGATTGTCAATGAGATTAGGTCCATGGAGCTTCCCTAATTGCACTGGAATCGGGTTGCCGTTAGAATCCGCATAATCGGCGTTATGAGTTAAGTACGTGAACCAGGGCAGCCATCCGGAAACACTGGTGTCATACCCTTCCCTGGGGGTGCCGGCGGGGGGGCTGAGCCTAAGGTACTGTGGGGGTAGCTTTTGATCATTATTATCTTCATACATTCGCAGTGCCAAGCCCATACTGCGCATATTAACGGCGCAAACAGTAGTCTTGGCCTGTTCGCGGGCAATGTTCAGGGCAGGCATCATTATGCTTAACAGCAGGGCAATAATGGAGATTACCACCAACAATTCGATCAATGTAAAACCTTTTTTAATTTGCTTTGTACTCATGCGCTAATCCTTTCATAAACCTGGTTAGTGGAATTGAAAACTAAAAGTTACATAACTACTGTGGTTACAATATGATACGGTGTTTTTTTGTACCGCCCCCTCCATAAATCCTCATACTGAACCTATTCTCATTCGCCATCATTTATCATCATCTGTTACACTACATCATATCACAGGTGTTGTCAAGGTAATTATTACCGGTCTGTTATAAAAATAAAGGCTCATATCCATCTACTGACACCACACTTAGAACAATATACCTAAAATAAACGCCAGCGTCAAAAAAATGCCCCCTTAATTTTGGGGCGTGGGGGCTGTTTTTGCAACGTTTTTCGGACTTTTGGCGGAGACACCAACTTTACATATCCCGGCAGATTCTCAATTCGCAGTGCCCGTTCACTTTCGCCGCGATGTTCGAGATGAATGCTTATAGGTTTATAATCGTCCATCAGCGGCCAGACACGATCTGCCCATTCGACAACAACCACTCCTGATCCGCAGCATATTTCATCAAAACCCAATGCCGCCAACTGCTCAGCCTTTTCCAGCCGATACGCATCGATATGATACAACGGCAAACGCCCCTCGTACTCGTTTATCAGGGTGAACGTGGGGCTTGTAACCACATCAACGTCCGCCACCTCTAATCCGAGAGCTATACCCTTAATAAAATGCGTCTTACCAGTCCCAAGAGTACCTACCATCGCAATTACTTCACCTCCTTGAAGCTGTTTTCCCATAGCCCGGCCCAACGCGATGGTTTCGTCAACACTATGACTTACTATTTCCAGACACTCACTACTCATTAAAATGTTCCCAGCCTTTCACTTCCAGCGGTTCGACTGTTCCGTCCATCTGTCGAATAAACAACCGCTGCTCACCTTTGGCCTGAATAATCCGCCCGACAGAACTCAAACGCACAGTTGACCGGCCCGGCCATTCTCGCAACAGCTTTTCCGCATCCGACGGACTTACGCAAAACAATAATTCAAAATCCTCTCCGTCCGATAGCGCTGCCGTCAATGGGTCAGCCGAGCTTTGAGCAACCTGACTTACAGGAATCGCTCGCGCATCAATCTCGGCAGCCACCCTGCTTTCACAACATATATGATTCAAATCAATACTCATACCGTCGCTGATATCAATCATAGCATGCAACTCGACCATTTGCGCCAATAACCGCGATTCCTGTACACGCGGACTAAACCCCAGATGTTTTCCATTCAGCGAACCGCCCAGCTCTCCGGTAATTAGTATTGTATCACCTACCTGCGCTCCCGATCGCAGTATCGGTTCCGTTGCTCCCACCTTCGCCAACATCGTCACATCAATTGTTAATGGTTTATCCCAACTTGTCGTATCGCCGCCCACAATCGGACAATTGTATTTTCCAGCCGCCTGCTGAAGGCCCTGGTATAACCGCTGTGCCTGGTCCATTGTCATAGTTTTCGGCAGTGCCACCGCCACAACGGCCACAAAAGGTATCGCCGCCATCGCCGCGCAATCGCTCAGGCTGCACGCCATCGCCTTATAGCCCACCTGTTCCAGCGTCGCCCGCTCTAAATCGAAATGCACTCCCTCCAGCAACACATCCGTAGTAATCAACAGCTTCCGCCCCCCTACCAGCACAACCGCCATATCGTCTCCGATACCGGTAATCACGTCTTTGGCGTCCCCATCCTGCCGCTGCTGTCGTATCCATTCGATCAACTTAAATTCTGATTTTTCTTCAGTCATTTCAGTCATACTAAAATATGAACTTATCTTGTCTTCGCCGAGACTATGTACCGCTGGCGTCTCGCCAGCAAAAGTCAAAAAAGCAGCCGGGACGGCTGCGGTACATTTACAGACATTCTTTCCAGAACTCCAATTGTTGTTGTAGCTGTTTTTTACCTCCGGCTCCGTCTGTGGCATAGCCGGCGACAACATTGTTCGCGCTCAAACTTTTATAAACATCTTTGTCGATCTTATCGCACAATTTTTGTAGCTCCTGCAGGGGAACTTCCGCCAGTGTTCTGCCTTGCTTTTCACATTCACCAACCAGCGACCCTGTAATCTGGTGTGCCTGCCGGAATGGTACTCCCTTAATAACCAGATACTCGGCCAAGCTGGTCGCGTCGAGAAATCCGTCTTCCAGATCACGGCCGATTTTTTCGGCATTAAATTTGGTATGACTGACAATTGCCTCCGCCATTTGCAGGCAGGCTTCAAGCATATCGGCTGCGTCGAACAGTTGCTTTTTGTCTTCCTGCATATCCCGGTTATACGTCATTGGCAGGCCCTTCATCATTGTCAGCAGTGCCGTCAGGTTACCGTACAACGAGCCGCATCGGCCGCGTATCAGTTCCAGCATATCCGGGTTGCGTTTTTGCGGCATCATACTGCTGCCTGTGCAGTAGGCGTCGTCGATTCGGATAAAGGAGAATTCCTGGCTTGCGTATATAATCCAGTCCTCCGCCAGCCGCGACAGGTGCATGCCTGTCATCGCGGTCGTGAAGACATACTCGACGACATAGTCCCGGTCGCTCACGCTGTCCATACTATTGCGGGTTACCGATGCAAACCCTAACAGTTCCGCCACACGGCTGCGGTCCAACGGCAGAGAGCTGCCTGCCAGTGCTCCGCTGCCTAATGGGCAGACATTCACCCGCTTAAAGCAATCGTTGAACCGTTCCCTGTCCCGCTGGAGCATTTCCACATAAGCCAGTAAATATCCGCCCGCCAATACCGGCTGGGCACGCTGCATGTGCGTATAGCCGGGCATAACAATCTGCCCCTGTTTCGAGCCGGCCAGTTTCAGCAATGCCTTTTGCACGCCTTTAATCAGTTCGACCATTATTTCCAGCCTGTCGCGCAGCCACAATCGCATATCGAGGGCTACCTGGTCGTTACGGCTGCGGCCGGTATGCAGCTTCTTGCCTGCCTGTCCGGTCTTTTTTATCAATGCCGCCTCGATTGCCATGTGGATGTCTTCATACTTTTTGTCAAACCGGAACTTGCCGGCGTCTATTTCCTCGGCAATCTCGGTCAGGGCCTGTTTGATCTGTCGAAATTCGTCTCGGCTGACAAGATGCTGTTCGGTGAGCATCTCAGCATGGGCAATACTGCCGGCAATGTCATATTTATAAAGTCGCCTATCCAGACTGAGCGACTCGACAAATTCAACAGCCAATTCGTCCTGGTCATTGCTTAGCCGGTTCTGCCAGCTTTTGTTTGTGGGTAACATTTATTTTCCCTCGAATTCGAAAGCCTTGTAGGATGGGCTTTAGCCCATGCCGTTTTTTGCTTATGGTTAAACGCTCACACTGATACTACGTTTTATCAGGCGGTTTGTCAAATACAAGGTTGACTGGCACAATAAAATCCAGTAGTATAACACAACTGTCCTGTGGGTTTTTTTCCTCGAGTAGGGCGGGCCTGTGGCCCGCGTTTATTAGCCCTCGCTGTTAAGCGAGGGTTTTAGCCCCCGATGTAAAATCGGGGGGTTCTTAAGGGTGCTGATGAAATCGCACCATTTCAATCTATAAAAAGCGTGAACGGCTACATAATGGAAATAAGTAAAAACAAAAAAACAGAGACCTATGAGTCCGCCGGCAGGCTGGGTCGCAAGGTGCGTCGGCTTAATCATGGACTTTCCAGCGTACGCAAGACCACCCGGTTACTGACCGGCCCGATGGACCTTCAGCAGGTATTGGAGATTGTCGTCAAGACCGTCTGCGAGGCCCTCGATATGGATGCCGCGGGCCTGCGACTGCTCGAGCAGGACACCGGCAAGCTCGTCCTCAAGGCCACCTACGGCCTTAGTGATGCCTATAAAAACAAAGGGCCTGTTACTGCCGCCGCGAGCGAGCTTAATATCCGCGCTTTGCATGACGAGGTGATTATTGTGGATGATATGCGATCTCATTCGCATTTCAGGCGTTATCACGACGAAATCATACGCGAGGGTATTATCAGCAATCTCAGTATCGGCCTTTTATTCAGGAACAGGGGCATCGGCATTTTGCGGCTCTATAGCAAACGTCCGCGTAAATTTTCCGAATCGGACATTTCGCTTGCCCAGACGGTGGCTGCCCAGTCTGCCGCCGCGATTGTGAACGCCCGTTTGTACAATGAGTCATTAAAGGCCGAGCGGATGGAGCGGCAGATGCAGTTGGCTGGTGAGGTACAGCGGCACTTGATACCGGAAAAACCGCCATCTATATCCGGGTTTGACCTCGCTGGAATATATGTGCCCTGCCATGAGGTCGGGGGTGATTTTTATGATTTTATCACGCTGCCTGACGGGCGGCTGGTATTGGCGATGGGTGATATAATGGGCAAAGGAGTGCCTGCCTCGCTCGCGATGGCCTCGCTACGTTCCGGCTTGCGGGCCTATGCCGAGGAAATCGACAATATATCGGAACTGGTCGGGAGGGCAAACCGTATGTTTTGCCGTGATACCGAATATGGCGAATTTGCCACTTTATTTTGCGGTTGCCTTGACCCGAATAGCGGCATACTTACCTATTGTAATTGTGGGCACGAGCCACCTGTCCTGATACACGCCGATAGCACACAGACGCACGATCTTTCTGAAGGCGGTATGGTTCTGGGAATTGACACTAACACTCGGTTTGATGCTCAGCAGGTCGAATTGCTGCCGGGCGATATGCTCATTATGTACACTGACGGCCTGGCCGACGCGGTTAATTTCCAGCGTGAGTCATTCGGCCGTCGTCGCATCATCGAGGCGGCCCTGACCTCGGTTGATATGTCCGCCGAGCAGGCTGCCCACAACATTCTATGGCTAATGCGCAAATATACCGGCCTGACGAGGCGATTCGATGACACCGCTATTGTTGTCCTGAAAAAGATATAAAATCCGATAATCCGATATTTCAGGCACTTTCAGGGTTGCGACAAATGAAATCAGCGTATATAACAATGGCCAGTTAAAATGATTTTTCTGGGTTCCATACCAATTCACAAGACACTAACAAAAGGAAATGACAAATGAAT
>DAOWIP010000499.1 GCA_030640865.1 Sedimentisphaerales bacterium
ACCTACGACAGCGGGATTGACGATTCGGACAATATTACCAATATTATTGCGCCACTGGTATCTGTTTCCGCGGAGTCGGAAGTAGCGGTCGAGATTATCTGCAATGGTGTTTCAGCCGGCTTCGCGAATGAAACCGAACCGGGCCTGTACCGGTTGTTCCTCGACAGTACATTGATCCGTGAAGGTGAAAACCTGCTGCTGGCACGGGCCTTTGACAGTCTCGGTAACAGCTCGGAACTGTCCGAACTCCAGACCATCAGGTACGACAGCCAGGCCCCGCAGGTAACGGCTATCGTGGTCGATCCGTTATGGTATGACGCCGGGCCGTCTCATATCAGTATTGTGCTGAACGAGGCCAACATCGATCCGGACTCGGTACTGAATGATAATAACTATGTTTTGTGGGCGGCCGGTGGCGACGGTACTTATGACGACGGCAATGAAACGGTCATCACATTGAGCGAAGTCAGCTATAGCGCATCAACGCAATCGATCATTCTGACAATGCCCCAAACCGTTACGGGTATGTCCGAACTCGGCCCTGACGATTATAAGCTGGTGGTGCTCGCTGAAAGCAGCATCGCCGACGCAGCCGGAAACGTTCTCGAAATGGCTGCTGACCAGGAATTTACGGTAGTACAAACTGATATAATATATGCCAACGAGTTTTATCGCTTTAGTACCCTGGACGGCAAAACTGTAACGGTTATCCTGTCGGGGGCGGGTCAGGCGCGTATTTTGACGGGCGAGTCGGCTGGTCTGGAAAACACCATCGAACAAATCGTCCTCAGAGAAACCACCGAAAACAGCACTCTTCTCGTTAGTGCCACAGGTGGAACTTCGCCGTTCACTATCGGCAGAATTCTGGCGGACACGCCTATGCGAATGGTCATGGCCAACCAGGCCATGATCACCGAACAAATATCATTCCAGCAGGAGTTGGACTACCTGTTTGTGGGCGATATCGATGACAATACGCAAATCAGTATAACTACTGATGCCGACGCCGATGGGGTGGGCGGTTTGCGAATATATGCCGGCGAGATCGGCGATAATGTTGATATTGAGATAGACGGCCATTTACGTTGCCTGCGGGCGGCGAGCTTTGACGGCGGCTCACTCACGGCTCATTCAGCCGGCCGGGTAGATATTACCACAGGTGATTTGGCCGGGCAGGTTCAGATTACCAACGGCGACCTGGACGGCCTTGCCGTTTATCGGGGCGACCTGACGAGAAATCTGACGGTGGCAGGACAAATTGGTTTTCTACAGACATTTCGCGGGACAATAGCGGCTGATGTTTCCGCCGGGTCGATTGATTATATTTATAGTAATCAGTTAGACCAAGCGACTATTCGCGTTGATGAGCGGATCGGTACAGTATTCGCCCAAAGTGGTAATAATGTCAGTATCTCTTCTGCCGACCGGATCGAACGTGTCCTCTTTAGCCGGAGTTTGTCCAACAGCATTGTTTCAGCCGGTGGTGATCTGGAATTTATTTTTATCGGCTCCGACGCGATCGACAATCTTATTCTTTCGGGCGCCGATCTTGGTGCGGACGGACGGCTGGACGGCATAGCGGACAGTTTTGGTGATGGTGATATTGGCTTGCTATTGGTAGGCGGCCGATATATGGGCACCACAACCGCCGCCGCCGTCGATCCCGGAGCCGACCTGACATTTTTCACTGATGATGACACAACCGGTTCCACGGGTAATATTTCCCGTGTTATTTTCGGTTGGAACAGTCTTGCTGACACGACTGGTACAAGCGCGTTCGGTCTTTTAGCCAGTGGTACTATCAGCCCCTTCTTTGCCAACGGCCAAATCC
The DNA here is from genome assembly GCA_030640865.1 of Sedimentisphaerales bacterium. GTDB lineage: Bacteria > Planctomycetota > Phycisphaerae > Sedimentisphaerales > SM23-30 > DAOVXR01. Next base: position 1,832 of record DAOWIP010000499.1, read on the forward strand.
TCGAACCCCCCTGCCAACTCGACCTGTTCCGTTTACTCACTATTTTGTAGGCCGGGCCGGGCCCTCACACGACGAGTGGCAGCCACCGCTTCGCCATAGGCGATTAAGGTGGATGGTTTCTGCCAACGGATTCCGCTATGACACGCTTGACAGATTGACAGAAGCGGATTATCTTGTAGGGGTGCTGACGGAAGATGAGCAATTTACGTATGACTCCCTCGGCAATCGGACCAATGTCAACCTGCGTAACGGAAGCGATGAAGTGTACTCTCTGGCCAACCCCAATCTGAACAACCAATACACAGCCATCGGCGGCATTTCCCTCACCCACGACACAGCCGGCAATATGACCGAGTGCAATCTCGATTACACTTATGAATATGACTACGAAAACCGCCTCAATAAGATTACCAAAAACAGTTCCACCAAGGCCGAATATACTTATGATGCACTCGGCAGAAGAATTGAAAAGATCGCTGATGGCGTAACGACCCGTTATTATTACGACGGCTGGCGGGTTCTGACGGAGACGGATGAAAACGAGGCTGTCCAACGAGAATATGTATATGGAAATTACCTGGACGAGGTCCTGATAAAGGTGGAAGACAATGAGGATATATATTACGCTCACGATCATCTATTCAGCGTTGTCGCCTTGATTGATGATGAAGGAGACGTAATCGAACGATATGAGTATGATGCTTACGGCCATTGTACTTTCCTTGCCGCTGATTTCTCACAATTGGCAAATCAACAGTCCGCTTATGACAATACCCGCCTCTTTACAGGCAAGCCGCTTGATATTCTTGATAACGGTAACAATCGTAAACAATACAACAACAACCGCGTTTACGATCCACCTACCGGCCGTTGGCTGCAACGCGAGCCGCTTGGTGTACGCGATGGCATATGTCTGGTGAATTTCCGCGTAACAGGCTCACCATTATTTCATCGTCAGTTTTGTGTAAATAAACAATATAAGGATAGTATGAATTTACATGAATATTCTTTAAGTAATCCTATTATTTTTGTCGATCCTTCAGGGGAAGTTGTAGTAATTGTAGTGAGCACAACAATATATGCTAAAGCAGCTTATCATGGCATATTGGCTTGTTATTGTTGCTGGGAGCTTAAGGAATGTTTAGGTCGTGCTCAAGATCAAGCTTTATGGTTTACAAAAAGGATAAATGAACAATTAGATAGTGCTGAAGACGATGAAGAAATGGAACGTACAATGAAAAATTATACGAAATCTATGAAGAGTGGTTTTGGTAGAGAGTGCGTTGAATTAGCAAAATGCTGTGGACTAAACGCGATTAAATTTGGCTTTTGGTTAGGAGGTAGACACTTTGCGATAAAATATGTGGTTAAATAAATATTTTATTACTTCCGGGCACAATTAAAGAAGGCGTAGAAAAAAATGAAATACCATACTAACCTTAAGTTTAAACCAATAATTTTCCTTATATTTTTTATTATTTATATTGCCGATGTAATTATTGGGGATATTATAAATGTGATTTTAGATTGGAATTCATTAATTATAATATTTTTGGGATTGCTTTATTTTACAATGTGTTTTACTGGAGGTTTATTTTTCATAAATTGGCGTGTTAATACTGGTCGTAATTTCAATGTCAGTTTAGCCTGTTGGATATTGGGAGTTTGCATTATTACAACTACATTAGTTACTATCATCCCAAATACATATTGGAAATTAAATATCGGTTCTTCTGCATTGATTGGATTGATTGGTTTAGCTATAACTATTGCAAAAAACATAAAAGATACAAAAAAGGCTATCAATACTGAAAATATAGATGCTAACAATAGCCAAGATAGCAATAGAAGATGATGGCCAGAACGAAGAACAACGCGATTTTGTATATGGCAATTATCTGGATGAAGTGTTAATAATGATTGATTCCAGCGGCGATGACCATTATTACGCCCATGACCATTTATTTAGCCCCGTGGCTCTGATTGCCGACGATGGCACGGTTGAAGAGCGATAGGAATATGATGCTTATGGCAGGATGACACGTTTCGATCCTGATTTTACTGCATGGAGTGGTACACCTGCGGGAAATCCCTACTACTTCACCGGCCAACGCCTCGACGACCTCGACAGCGGTTCCCTTCTGATAATGTACTACAAAAACCGTTATTACCTTGTTGACCTCGGCCGATTCATCCAAGCCGACCCCCTCGGTATC
>DAOWIP010000558.1 GCA_030640865.1 Sedimentisphaerales bacterium
AGAGGAAGAACTAACCCCCGGTAAAACCGGGGGCTAAATAGAAGATTCCCGCCTTCGCGGGAATGACAAGAGAAAGAATAAGGATACAGAGCCTATGACGGCCACAACGCGTAAAAGCCCAACTTTATACAAAGGTGTTGTCTCCTCCAAATCAGGAGATAAGACACTGCGGGTAGTGCTCAATTATCTGACCAAGCACCCTAAGTATGGTAAGATGATGAAACGTCGTACCGTGGCCCATGTGCATGACGAGAACAACGAGGGCCAACTTGGCGATACCGTGCAAATTTGTAAATGCCGTAAGATGAGCAAGACTAAAAGCTGGCGACTGGTTAGCGTATTAGGGCGGGCATAAAAAGTATCCGATGAGAATATGATCTCAACGAAGAGCAGAATGGATAACCATCAATGATTCAGCAGGAAACAATCATCGACATAGCCGATAACAGCGGAGCGAAAACGGCGCTGTGCGTCAGGGTTTTGGGCGGTAGTACGGCTCGCGGCAAATACACGCGGCGGACGGCCGGTATCGGAGACGTGATAGTGGTGGCAATCAAGAAAGCACTTCCGTCGCTGAGCCTGGACGACAAAAAAGTGCATAAGTGCGTAATCATCCGGACTAAATACCCCACACGCCGACCCGACGGCAGCTATGTCCGATTCGACAGCAATGCCGGAGTACTGATTGATGCCGACGGCAACCCTATAGGTACCCGTATTTTCGGAGCCGTGGCACGGGAGCTGCGGGAAAAGAATTTTATGAAAATTATTTCCCTGGCATCCGAGGTGGTATAAATGAGCATACATGTAAAAAAAGGTGATATTGTAGAAGTAATTGCCGGGGACGACAGCGGCACACGCGGACGCGTGCTGAGCGTGAACCCTGTGCGACAAGTGGTGGTGGTTGAAGGCGTCAATCGAGTCTATAAGCACGTGCGACCCTCACGACGAAACCCGCAGGGCGGCCGACTGCATGTGGAACGGCCCATCCATATCAGCAATGTGCTGCCGGTCAGCACCAAAACGGACAGGGCAAGCCGAGTTCATTTTGTAACCGGAGAAAATGGAAAAAAATTACGGGTTGGGGCCGACGGACAGGAAATAAGCACTGTACGACATGTAAAAAGTTAGACTGAGGAATATATGACACGGCTGGAAGCATTATATAAATCGAAGATTATGTCGGCGATGATGGAGCAGTTCAAGTACCGCAATAATATGCAGGTGCCCAAACTCGAAAAGATTATTGTGTCTATGGGAGTCGGCCGATCAATACAGGATAAAAAACTCATAGAAGGTGTAAAGAATGATCTGGCTCAGATATGCGGGCAAAAACCTTTGATCTGTAAGGCAAAGATCAGCGTTTCCAATTTCAAGCTGCGTCAGGGTGTGGATATCGGCCTGAAAGTTACACTGCGACGGGCTATGATGTATGAGTTTCTCGATCGGCTGGTGAGTCTGGCGATTCCGCGAGTACGTGATTTTCGCGGTCTGAACCCCAAAAGCTTCGACGGCCGCGGCAATTACAGTATGGGCCTGACAGAACAAGCTGTTTTTCCGGAGATTGATCCGGATAAAATCGCAAGTGTACAAGGTATGAACGTGGCTATGGTAACAACAGCCAAAACCGACGACGAAGGCAGAACACTGCTCAATCTGTTAGGAATGCCGTTCAGGAATTAATTTTTAAGTAAAAACCCCCATAACAGGGCTGACGAGGATTAAATGGCAACTAAAGCGATACGAATCAAGGCTGAAAAAGAACCGAAGTTCAAGGTGCGTTCGTACACTCGCTGCCAATTGTGCGGACGTTCGCGAGCAGTGTATCGCAAGTTTAAGATTTGCCGAATTTGCTTTCGGACATTAGCCAACGAAGGGAAAATTCCCGGCGTCCGCAAATCAAGTTGGTAAGCCCCGGTTTGACGGAACGGCTTGACAGACCGATCTAAAGTGGTATAGCCACTTTTTCTGGTTTAGTATAAATGGCCAATAGGAGAACAAAATGAGTCATTGTGACCCAGTCGCGGATATGCTGACTCGCATTCGCAATGCGGTAGCGGTGGAGCATCCAACCGTAAATGTCCGAGCCTCGCGGGTTTGTGAGGGGATCGCTAATGTTCTGCAGGAGCAGGGCTATGTCAACGGTTATGACCGGATCGCAACAGACAACCATGATATACTGCGAATCCAACTGAAGTATGGCCCACTTGGGGAAAAGGTTATACGCAGTATCGAACGCCGCAGTAAAACATCCTGCCGAGTATATAATAAAGTCAAGGAACTGCCGAAAGTCATGGGCGGCCTTGGAATCGCTGTTGTCAGCACCAACGAAGGTGTCTTGACCGATCAACAATGCCGAACACGAAATATCGGCGGCGAAGTACTATGTCTGGTATCGTAATATGAGTCGTATTGGAAAAAAACCTGTAAAGACACCTTCCGGTGTCAAAGTGGAACTGAAGGGCCAAAACGTTAAAATCAGCGGCCCGAACGGTAACTTGTCGCTTGATGTTCATCCGGAAATCAAAGTCGAATACGATAGCGGCACGTCTGAAATTCGTGTTGAAAGGCCAAGTAACGCCCGTCAACATCGCGCATTACACGGCACGATGCGTGCCCTGATCGCTAATATGGTCGAAGGGGTTACAAAGAGCTTTGTAAAAAATATAGAGATTTACGGCACCGGCTATGGCGTCAAAGTACAGGGCAAAGATATGTTGCTGAACGTGGGCTTTACCGTCCCGGCCACAGTTAAGATACCGGATGAAGTGAAAGTCGAT
>DAOWIP010000184.1 GCA_030640865.1 Sedimentisphaerales bacterium
AATACTCCTGCCGTCATGGGGGATAGCCCAACGCAGGAGTGCGACCCGCCCGCCGTGGCGGCGCCAGCGGCATTGCCGCTTTTTCTCTGCCCGCGTTGCGGGCGGCATGGGGTTGGTGTTTTCTTTGATGCCAACCCTTTATGATTATGCCGGTTGCTGCAATGCGATAAACTCCAGTCCGCCGCAGGCGGGCTGCTCTTGAACGATTTTCTATCAACTTTATTGGAGTTGAACCAAAAAGTTAAAAGTTTTGCATTCCAATTATCCTGAATTTGGTCAAAATTCCTCATTTTGGCTTCGATTTTATATGCGCAGCGGGCTACCAAGGGCACCTTTCTGTATTTCAGAGAGGTGTTTTTTACAGCCCCAAACGTTGGGTGGCATGCTTTACGCGTAGCTTATGCGAAGCATAAGCAAGCTTAAGCATGGCTTCCGGTTTTAGCAATTAAGTAGGGTGCTGATGAAATCGCACCATTTCCTTCCCTCGTTCACTCTTCTCACTTCACTGGTTGTGTGTGGGTGATTTTGAGAACTATCGGATTGGGCCATTTCCAGTTGTTGTAGATACGTTGTGCTCGCGTAGCTGTGATATGCAGGCCGTTTTTATCTTGTTTCCATGTGGTCTTGGGATTGACTTTCGGTCGATATTCGAGTACCCGCCCTGATTGGCCGAGAATCTCGATCTGCGTTTTTTCTGTTGCTTGGACGCTTTTGAGTGTAAAAGTTTTTTGCTGTCCGAGTTTCCACGCCGCCCCGGTAACGATGGCGTAAACGGTATTGCTGTCCTTTGCCTTTGTGAACCAGATATTGTCTTCATTTGTAACATGCCAGGGCCGTATATTGTAGATCGCCTCGTCGTTAATGAAAAGCCACAATGCCAGTTCCCGCAGACGTCGTTCCTGTTCGAAGGGAATACAGCCGTAGGGGTCAGGCCCGATATTCATCAGCAGGTTGCCTCCTTTGGCGCGGGCCTCGATGAGGGTTTCGATTAGTTTAGTGCCTGACTTATAGTTTTCGTTGGTTGGTTTATATTGCCATTGACTGCCGATTGTCATGCAGGTTTCCCATGGCGAGGGTATTGGTTCTCCGGGCAGGTGTTGATCTCGCGTCCACATTTCCCCGCGGGTAATGACGGTATTTGGTTGTATTTTCCAGCACAACTGTTTGATTTCATCGGCTATGCCGAGTGTGAAATCACCATCGAGGAAAATCACATCGATAGGCCCGTAATTGTTCAGTAGTTCTCTCAACTGTGCCAGGTTGTGTTGCATCAGTTGGGGGTTATTGGCGGAGCTGACCTCTGGGCGTGTGCGGCTGACGTCTATGCCTTGTTTATGGAGTATCCAGAAGTCGTCGGGTGAAAAGTAAAAACCGATGTGGATGTCTTGTCGGCGGAATGCCTGGACGATTTGGCGGGTGATGTCGCGGCCGTAGGGAGTGTTCATTATGTTGAAGTCGGTTGTTTTTGTGTCGAACATGCAAAAGCCGCTGTGATGTTTGGTTGTAAATACCATGTATTTCATCCCGGCCAATTTGGCCAGCCGGGCCCATTCGTCAGGGTCGAACTTTGTAGGGTAGAACGTTTTGGGCAGTTCGTTCACAAAACGCTTGAGATAATTGTCCGAAGCGCCGACCATAGAATGACTGATCACCGAACCGAGTTGGGCATCAATGCTCCAGTGAATGAACATGCCCAAAGCCTGGTCCTGGAACCATTCGAGTCGTTGTGGGTTATTGCCTGGTTTGGCTGAAGATGGATCAGGTTGAATTTCTGCTGTAGCGCATCCGGAACTCCAAAGGGTGATGACGAGTAAAGTTATTAAAGTACAATGTTTTTTCATAGCTATCTCCTGTTCAGTGGACAAAAATCCGTAGCAACCGTTCACGCGTCCTTCTTATTCTGTATTCCATTTCTTTGATTCGACGTTGAGCGTTGAACGTTGAATGTTGGACGTTCAACTCTTTCCATGTTCGATGTTCAATTCTTCTTTTTCCACTTTTCACACTTTTTCCACTTTCCCATTCTTCAATCCTTCAAGCATAAAATTCTTCCCACTTTCTCACCACTAAAACATTCCCGGGTCCAGTCCCTTCAGTCGAGCAGCGATTTGCTCTTCACTCTCCCCCATCTGCATCAGCAGGTTTCCATAGTTGTTGATAGCATCTTTCAGATGTGGGTGCGGATGACCGGTTCGGCGGGTGAACCGGAGCAAAATTACCGAAAGCCGTTCCATCAAAGGCTCTGCCTCTTCTATCCGGTTCGTATCGGCAAGCAATCCCGCCAGATTATTGAGGTCTCTGGCTACCTCCGGATGGTCGACGCCGAAGGAGGCTTCATTGATGGTCAGGGCGCGACGCATCAACGGCTCGGCCTCTTTCCGCCGGTTCGTAGCCTGAAGCAATCCCGCCAGATTGTTGAGGTCTCTGGCGACATCCGGATGGTCGGCGCCGAAGGAGGCTTCATCAATGGCCAGGGCGCGACGCATCAACGGCTCGGCCTCTTCTGTCCGGTTCGTATCCTGAAGCAATTGTGCCAGATTGTTGAGGGCTGTGGCGACATCCGGATGATCGGCGCCGAAGGAGCCTTCATCGATTGCCAGTGCGCGGCGCATTAACGGCTCGGCTTCTTCTAACCGGTTCGTATCCATAAGCAATCCCGCCAGATTGTTGAGGTCTCTGGCGACATCCGGATGGTCGTCGCTGAAGGAGGCTTTATCGATGGTTAGAGCGCGGCGCATCAAAGGCTCGGCTTCTTTTTGCCGGTTCGTAGCCTGAAGCAATGCTGCCAGATTGTTGAGGGCTGTGGCAACCTTTGGATGGTTTTTTCCGTAGGCCTTTTCAAAGATTGTAACTACCCGCTGCATCAATGGCTCGGCCTCTTCTATCCGGTTTGTAGCCATAAGCAATTGCGCTATATTGTGGAGGTCTCTGGCGACCTCCGGATGGTCGGCGCCGAAGGAGGCTTCATCGATTGCCAGGGCGCGGCGCATCAAAGGCTCAGCCTCTTCTATCCGGTTCGTAGCCTGAAGCAATTGCGCCAGATTATTGAGGCGGATGGCGACATTCGGATGGTCGGCGCCGAAGGAGGCTTCATCGATGTCCAGAGCTCGCCGCATCAACGGCTCGGCCTCTTCTGTCCGGTTCG
>DAOWIP010000308.1 GCA_030640865.1 Sedimentisphaerales bacterium
CGCTACCCAGGGCAGTGATGACCTTGGCCTCAAGCTCCAACACGGGTTGATTCCAGATGGGCCAGGCTGCGCCATGGGCGATGATTAACAGGCCTGGAGCGGTTTTATTTAACGCAGCCGGGATATGGATATTCTTGTCGTTGAGATTATCCTTTTTTCCCAGGGCATTGACGTTGACAATTCCGGCAATCGCCAGAGCAGCCGCAAGTGCCAGAATTTGTGTTTTTACTGTTCGTTTTTTTGTTTTGTTGTTCATCGTTTTTCCCTTTAGTAAATTTAGTATTTTCCATTTCCATAAACCTTTTGTGTAATTGTGTGTTATCTGTAACCCGGCCCCCACAAAGCTGGGTTTTCCGTAGAGTCAGGAAGCGTTAAATCGGGCCAGAACATATTTTTGCCCACCCAGTCCGCGGTTACGCCTTCAAGATACGGTGCGGCCTGGCGGCCTTTAATGTTTTCAATATGGCTGTCAACAAACATTATATTCATCGACCTGTCATGATAAAAACCACTGGTTCGGCGATGATGGCCGGACGACATTAAATAAGTGGGCGCGGCAGGAGAATCCTTATCGTATATCTGATGAGAATAACTGGTCTCCGCCATCAGCATACACCCGGAGGGCATTTTAATCTGCGTGGCTTTGTAATGGCCGGCCGGGCCCAGTTGCACCTTGGGGATTCCAGGCTCATTGACATAACAACCATTCAGGGCAAAACTGGTAAAAGGAATATCGTGCCAGTAACTGCCGTAACCCAACGGATACGGGTCTTTATCATTCGGACAGAACCAGAGCTTGGCATTGTTCTCAAAGCCATCGGCTTTATTATCCCTGCCGATATAGGGCAGCAATTCAAAGAACCATGCCTGTTCACCATGAATAGTATTTCGAGGGTCCTTGGCAGTGATGATCCAGTCATTGTTGTCTAAAGAATAACCGATGATCGCTATGCTGACTTGACGCATCTGAGCTGCACAGGCGGTTCGTCTGGCCGCGGACCGCGCCTTACCCAACGCCGGCAGCAGGATCGAAAGCAGAAGAGCGATAATTGAAATCACTACAAGTAATTCAATCAGAGTAAAACCTGCCCGTAGGCTGTTTAGCAAACGACGTTGAAAAACGAAATGTTTTACTGGTCTGTTGTAAAATTTCATATATTACCTATAAGCCAGTTTCCGTTGAACAGAAGCAGGTCGGCTATGTCAACGATTCCGTCCACGTTCAGATCGGCTTCCAGGAATTCGCCGGCCTGAAGCCATTGTCCGGACAGCAAAGCAAAATCTTCCATATCCACACCATCGACATGCTGCTGCTCGTCCTGGCTGTCATTGATGTCGCCCAGGTATTTGCGGACTGTTACATCCAGTGTCGGAGGGATGGGATTGTCGCTGAGGCGTAAGGTCGCATCGAGCGAAAGATTGACCGAATGGCCGTCACGCGACGGCCGAATTGTGAAGCCAAGCCATTTCAGGTCAGGATGCTGTTTGATAATCTGACGAATTTCCGCGGTAAAGTCCATCTCGTAAAAATGGACGCCATCCTGCTCGATGTTCCAGTTGGACAGCGGCTGCATACCCGGCAACCCCCAGGGATTTTCCTCCACCCGGATGTCAAGCTCCTTTTCCGCAAACATCAATCCCGCACTATTGGGATCGAACTCGTCCTGCAATTCAGATAAGGCAGTATTAGGGTCAGCGGGGTCGTCAGGAGGATGGCAATAGAATTCCTGCTTTTCAGCGGGAAAGATACTGACATACAATCTGGTGGGAGCCTTGAGGTAGATCGAAGAGCCAACCCAGGGCATGACATAATCAATACTCCAGCGGAATGTCCCATTGAGAATCGCGCCAGAGTTTTCGTTGACCCGTTTTATCTTCGCAAGGTTGACAAGCGTAATAACACGAGTATCACGCTGCTCGAACCGACCGCCTGTCTGTATGTTCACGCCACTTACACTCAACGATTGAGTAGCGTCCGGGCCACCGGTTCCCATTGTAAAAGTGGAATAACAACCATTAACAATACCGTCAACCGGATCGTCCGGGGCGTGATTGGTATGGCCGCCGGCGCCGTCGAACGCACATAAATAAATCGCATCTTCAACCACCTCTGATTCCACCTCCGGATAACATGGGTCCTGTTGCCAGGCGTCCCAGTTGGAGTCTTTTTGCCAGCCGGTGTCCGTAAAAAGCGACAAATATTCCGCACCGGCGTAAGGACACAATAAAGACAACAGGAAGACCAGAAAAGCACAATGTTTTGTCATATTCATGGCTATCATCCTTATATTTTGATACATATCAGCTTATTCACGGGTTAGGACCGAGTCTCCCCTGATGCCCCGGCCCTACCCGCTTCTTTATTGCACATACTTCTTGATGCAGGCGAGACGCCTGCGGTACCTAATATCATCTTTGGTTCATAACACTCGAGATCACTTCCGCCGCCGCCGCAGGGCCAGGCCGCCCAATCCAAGCAGGGCCACGGTAGCCGGTTCGGGAATCGGCATCGTTGCGGGAATTGCAGCGTCCAGCGCAGTAGTGATCGAAAATGAATCGATCATCGGCGCAAAACCCGATATATTCAGTACCGCATCAAACGTGCCGGGATTGCCGGCAAACTCAAAAACCTCTGTGGTTCGCCACCAGGGATTACCACTTCCGCTGGTACCTATTTGGAAATCATAGTAGGCGGCAGGGGTTATTTCAGTGGCACCAGCAATGAAAGGAGTTACAAAACTGCCTCCGGCGGCCTGGTATTCGTACCAATCATACTGAAGAAATACCTTCAGCGAACCATCTTCGGAACCGGTAGGTACAGTCGATGTCAAATCATATGGACCCTCTTCCGGCGGAGCACTATTTACCATTCCGCCATAAAGACCTTCCACCCAGGCGGGATGACCTCCCATAGGAGCGGCACTCCAATTGACCATGTCGTTGGAAGCGGTAACCCAGGTGGCCTGGGCCGATCCGTAAATATTGTCGTCATAATTGTCGGGCGTAAGCGGCTGGGCGGGTTCATCTTCGCCGACAGACCCCACGCCGTGCAGTCCCCAGAATTGACTGGTATAGCCTGTTTCGGCAGACCAGTCCGGCAGCCAGGGATCACTATAATCCGCCTGCACGGTTAATCCCGATAGTCCAATAAAACAAAGTACCAAACTTAACATCTGTAATCTTTTCATCTTCATCTTCATTTCCATTCCTTTCATTTTCTTTATTCCTTCAGGTTCAAGATCATCAATAAAATCTACAACAATAAGTCAGCGATTTTTCGCCAAACGGTTCGGTGCGACTTATGTGCTCTTACCGCTCAAGCACAGCGAATACTTCCGGTCTTCATTTTGATCACCTCCTTTCCAGGCAAACTGTCAGCAACACAAAAAAGACGCCAGCGTCAAAAGTCCTTTGCCCCCTTGATTTTGGAGCGTAGGCGTTGTTTTCGCACCGTTTTTCGGACTTTTGGCGGTTGCATCAAAAAAAAACAGATAAAATAGCGGATACACTATCTTAATCTGCTCCCTGGCTTGCTAATGGCTTGCTTGGTCGGATTTGCGCTTAAGTTATTTGGGGATTATTTGTTCAATATCAACTTTCCGTTTCTGGTTATTCGCAGTCTGTATATGTCACCACGATGCTGAATCATCACTTCGTTTCGGCCACGAAAAAGATAATCGGAATTAATCACCGGCAGGGGCACGGAGCATGGATATTCCGATTCGGCGTCGTTACCGGAGTCTTCCGCAGGTAATTCCATATCAGACGGCATAATGTTTTTTTTCTTCCATTTACCAATTACGCTAACCGGAATAAATCCGCCCCTTATCGGGGAACGATACTAATCGCCAAGCGTATGTTTTACTCGTCGAACAATATATGGCCAGTAGAACATTATGTCAATAAAAAAATCGAAAAATATTTCCAAGTGTTAAATATCGGCGGCAAAACACTATATATAATACCATAACATCTTTATTATCAGTATGATA
>DAOWIP010000109.1 GCA_030640865.1 Sedimentisphaerales bacterium
GGTTAAACTATTTTTGGTTGAGGCCAAAAACGATTAAATCTATACCGACACCGGCATCAAAACATAGAGGAATTCTTTCCCCACCCTGAGCACCCCCGGCTTTTCCCCGTCTATCAATTCAAAAACAACCTCTGGTTCATCAACGACCCGCAACGCCTCTAACAAATATTGTGGATTAAAACCGATTCTCAACGCATCTTCCTGATATACCACCGGCAATTTTACCTCTGCGTCCCCGGCCTCCGGAGTACTGGAGGTCATTTGCAGACAATCGTCATTGAAGGACAACAACACACCTCGTGACTGCTCATTAGTCAATAATGCCACCCTGCGTACTCCACTGCGCAACAGTTCCGTATCCACCTGTATCTTGCGCTCACAACTATCGGGAATAACATCGGTATATTTGGGAAACCGTCCCTGCACCAGGTTGCTGACCACCAGTGCCGCGGCTGTGCTGATACTTACCTGGTTGTCCGTAACTCCAATCTGAACTTTTTCCTCCGGATCATGCAGCATCCGTTCGACCAGCAGCATAGTCTTAGCCGGCACAATCGCCGTAATTTCCAGATCAGCCGGTACAGACCCAACCGCGCCCTCTACTTTGGCCAGTCGCCGTCCGTCCGTGGCCACCATCCTCAACTTTTTGCCCTGCTGTTCCCAGAGTACGCCGTTGATCGCGTAACGAGTGTTTTCGCGTGCCGCGGCAAAAACAGACATGTGAATCATACGACGCAAAACCCCCGCCTGCAATAATAACGGTTTCTCCGGGACGACCATATCCATCACAGGATAATCATCCGGGTCATGTCCGTAAATACGAAACCGGCTGTCCTTGCCTACTACCTGGCATGTGGCGTCGGTCAACTCCAGATTCACCGTATCATCGCTGCTCTCGTGCAGAATTAACGCCAACCGGTCCGCCGGCACAACTGTTGCCCCGCCGGTATCAATCTGTACTTGGGTAATCGTATATTGTACGGAAATCTCACCATCGGTAGCGGTTACGGTTACTGCTTTGGATTCGGCATCGGCCTGAATCCTGGCGCACTGCAAAATCGGCTTGGGAGTGCGGGGAGGAACAATTGAAGCGGCAAGTTGTACCGCCTCATGCAAAGCTGCTCGATTACATTGGAACTTCATTAGATACACCCTTCCAATAAAAAATCTGATACATTACTACTCTTATATGATTAATAAACTACTATTTAAAAATACGTAGTATTCATCATATAGATTGTGAAATATGTGCTTTATTATGTGTTTTACCTGTAACTTGCGTTATCATAAATAGTTATATTATACACCCTTTGTGGATAAGCTGTTAAATCATTGTTGCCGAAAGGCCTTTTCCTCACGTTTGTTATGCTGTTACACTCAATATTTCCGTCTGACTATATGCTGTTGTGAAAACTTACTACTGCGAATAACACTTTATCCAGAGCTTATCCACCATAACTCACAATTATAGTGTTTCAGGGATGGTTCTGTCCCGCCAACACTTAAAGGGACGACAAACTTCTGGCGTTGATGCTCATTCTAACCGTTATATACTTGTATGGCCAGTATATTTCTAATTATAGTGCTCACGATTAGAAATGTGTTATTTAGTGCCTGTTGTGGAAGATGGGACATACCGATGAAATCGCACCATTTCTTTTATTAGGCCCGAAGGGCCGTAAGAGCGCATAGTTTTGTAGGTGGGGTCTTGCCCCACCATTTCAAGCTTAAAAGGCTCCGGTGTTGTGCTTCAAATTAAAATGCGCCGCACAAAATAGCTTGGCTGGTTCACAAAAAACGGTATAATCCGGGATTGTAACATTTTTTGAGAGGAAATATCTATATGCACTGGACTAATTGTCTTATCCCTACTGTCAAAGAGGTACCCGCCGACGCCGAGGTGCCGTCACATCAACTGATGATCCGGGCCGGCCTGATACGCAAGCTCGCCAGCGGTACTTATACATACTTGCCGCTTGGCTGGCGTTGCCTGCGGAAGATTATAGCCATCGTCCGCACGGAAATAGACGCTGCCGGAGCCTTGGAAATCCTTATGCCGTCTGTGCAGCCGATCGATCTTTGGCAACGGACCGGTCGTGACGTCGATTACGGCGAAACCCTCGCTTGTTTTACAGACCGCCACGGCCGCAAAAACGTCCTATCGCCCACTGCCGAAGAGGTCGTAACCTATATCGCCTCCGGCGAGATCAACTCTTATAAGCAATTGCCGGTCAACCTGTACCAGATAAGCTTCAAGTTCCGTGATGAATTTCGTCCGCGTTTCGGCGTTTTGCGTTCGCGCGAGTTCATTATGAAGGATGCGTACAGTTTCAACGCCACGCCGGAAAGCCTCGACGAATCATACAAGGGTATGTACGCTGCCTACTGCCGGATATTCACGCGTTGCGGCCTGGATTATGTCATTGTTGAGGCCGAGTCCGGCGAGATGGGTGGCTCCGGTTCGCATCAGTTCACCGTACCTTGCGATACGGGCGAGGACATTATCGTGCATACTGAAGACGGCTCTTACGCCGCCAATATTGAAAAGGCCGCGGTTGACCCTGTCCCCAGACAAACCGTTGTGGATGAAACTCCGCCTATGGAGGAGGTGCATACTCCGGGCGTCGGCAGTATCGAAGCGGTCTGCGAGTTCCTGAAGACCAGGCCGGAAGAAATGATAAAGACGCTGATTTATTCTACTGAGGACGAGACTATCGCCGTTTTGGTCAGGGGCGATCACGAAGTCAACCAGGAAAAACTTACTCAGGCCGTGAATGGCAAACACATCGAATTGGCCGGGGAGGGTACTATCGAAAATATCTCCGGTGCCGCCGTAGGTTTTGCCGGTCCGATGGGCCTGAATGAAAAAGGAGTCAAACTGATTATCGACCATACCGTCGCCGCGATGGCGATGGGTGTAACAGGCGCCAACAAAACCGATTATCATATCGAAAATGTCATGCCCGGCCGAGATTTCCCGCTTGAGGGCGACAATATTCTCGTTACCGATATTCGCAATGCCGTCGAAGGGGACAGCTATGACGGGAAGCCGCTCTTGTTCGAACACGGTATCGAGGTCGGCCAGGTATTCAAACTCGGCACCAAGTATAGTAAAAAACTTGGCGCGAAATTTCTGGACGAACAGGGCCGGGAGCAGCCCTGTATTATGGGTTGTTACGGTATCGGTATCAATCGTATAATGGCCTCGGCCATCGAGATCGGCCACGATAAGGACGGCATTATATGGCCGATTAGTATTGCTCCCTTCGAGGTGCTGATTACATCAGTCAATCAGAACGACGAACAGGTCGCGCAGGCCGCCTGTAATATTTATGACCAGCTTCGCGGCAAAAATATCGATGTTTTACTCGACGATCGTCCTTTGCGTGGCGGTGTCAAGTTCAAGGACGCTGATTTAATCGGTATTCCGATCCGGATCACCGTTGGCAAAAAAAGCCTCGCCGAGGGTAATGTTGAGATTAAACTGCGACGTGA